>NZ_MOWQ01000041.1:0-12585 GCF_002095565.1 Leuconostoc sp. BM2
CGACCACGTAGATGACGTTTTTTCAATGCCAACGCATGAGCAATGTCAGCTTTATAGGGTGTCACTTGATGAATTTCAATCACAACGGTTGAAGGAGAGCGTTTAATAAAGCGCGCAATGGCACGAACAGAATAATTCAATTCGAGTAAAGTTTGAATGACAGTGCGTTCTTGAGATGATAAACTAGTCATGAGTCGCAGTTCCTTTATGGTTGTTTTAGACAATTACAATTAAAGGCGCTGCGGCTTTTTTATTCAAGTGTTCGGTTTAATTTTACAATCTACCATATTGATTTTATGTCAAGAATATTTTATGGAGCAAGGGACAATCGTTCGGCTTGGGGTTGACATCTGCCATTGCTCGCTAAGTTAACATAATATCCTAAATTTAAAATTCTGATATGGCTAAAACGTTGCTATAAAGCGATTTAATAAAAATAAAAGGGCTTGACAAATTAAAATATTGAACGTATAATTTTAGATACGAAGATTAGGTCGCGAACGACGTCGTTTGCGACTTTTATTATTTGGAAAGGGGTGTGCATGGCGAGTAAAATTCCGCAATCATTCATTGATGAAGTACGGTCGAAAGTAAATATTGTTGATGTTATTGGTCAGTACACGCCGCTCGTCAAAAAAGGACGTCAATGGAATGGTTCGTGTCCATTCCACGAAGACAAGCATCCATCACTTTTTGTTGAGGAAAACAAACAAGTTTTTAATTGTTTTTCTTGCGGTCGCTCGGGTTCAGTTTTTTCCTTTATTATGGAGAAAGAAGGGCTATCTTATCCAGAGGCTATCCTGTTTTTGGCTGAGAGTGTTGACATGCCGATTGACAGTAGTATTTCAGCGACGGCCACGCACCAAGTAGATGCGACGACTCAAGCAATTTATCAATTGCACAATGATGCACAGAGATTATATCAGCACACGTTGCTTAATACGACCTCAGGAGAAGCCGCACTTCAGTATCTTCACGACAAACGTCATCTGACAGATGATATTATTAAAACATTTGGTATAGGCTTTGTACCTGACGATAATTTGTTGTTGAGTTACGCAAAAAATCAGAATCTATCGCCAGCGCTATTATCAGCCTCAGAATTATTCCTCACCAATAGTGCCGGAGAACAGCGTGACCGCTTTGCTGGTCGAATTGTCTGGCCAATTAAAACTGAGCGCGGTCAAGTGGTTGGATTTTCTGGTCGTGCGCTGGATAAAGACAATTCAATTAAATATATGAATAGTCCTGAGAGTCCTTTTTTTATGAAAGGGCGAATCTTATATAATTTTGATCGTGCGAAAAATGTCATCAGACAGACTGGCACAGCGATGATATTTGAAGGTTTCATGGACGTTATTTCAGCTGACATGGCTGATCAAAAAGTTGGTGTAGCGACTATGGGAACTGCGCTAACAAGCGATCATGTCCACCAATTAGCAAAAATTGCCAAACGAATTTTGCTGGTTTATGATGGTGATGATGCCGGACAGACAGCTGCACGACGGTCGATTGAGTTGATTACGAACAACACTAAATCACTTGAAATTGGCGTGGTGCATTTACCTGATAATCTTGATCCAGATGAAGTGCGGATTAAATTAGGGTTACCCCAGTTAGCACAATCTTTGACGCAAAGTATCCAAACGCCGATTGAATTTTTGGTTGATGATGCTAAACGTGATAAAAATTTGAGTAATCAATCACAATATTTGCAATTTTTAAAAGAAGTGATGATAATACTGGGTCGCGCTACGCCAGTAGAGCAAGATCTGCAGTTAACTCGAATTTCTAAAGAGTTCGGGACTTCTAAAGAAGCGTTGCAAGCGCAATTGGCACAAACACTTCAGCAGAAATCAAATCAGTCACAAGTGCAATCACAGCGTTTGACGACTAGGGATGATTTTTATGGCGAGCCGCCACAAGATAATTATTATGATCAACTTTATGAGGCTAACCCACAGTTTAAAAACACGGTTTCCAAGGTAGAGTTGGCTGAGCGTGCCTTAATTATGGCAATGATTAAAGATCCGCAAGTGATGCGTCGGGTTAAGTCTACTGCCGGTTTTGCATTTGTTCATTCAGATTATCAGTTATTAATGATGTTAGCTGAAGTTTATCAGCGAGATCATATTGGCAGTTTCGACATTGCAGAATTTATGGATTTTTTGCAAAAGCCAGAGCTGAACCAAAAAATAATGGCCATAGATCGTTTGTTTGGTGATTTGGAAGTTAAAGACGAAGCGGTTAGCGATTATTTACGTTTAATCATCAATGATGCCCCAAAAATGTCGAGAATTGACGAATTGCAACGACAAATTACCGTTGCAAAGCAACAACGTGATGACACGAAGCTAGTACAATTGACAACCGAATTGATTAACATTAAGAAGCAACAACAGTAATGGAACGCACGTTTAGTGTAAAAAGGAGTTAAGCATGACAACTGTTTCAAGTGCAAGCAAGATTTTAGATATCAAAGCATACCTAGATGAGAACAATATCGCTTACAATAGTCGCGCTAAGAAAGCTGAATTATTGGCTTTAGCACAAGGTAAGACACCTGAACAAGCTGCAGCAGCGGGCAAAGCGTCAAAGCCAAAGTCAGCCAAAAAATCTGGTCCACTTAAAAATCCAGAATATGATAAAGCCACAAAGGCATTGATTGCTGAGTTTAAGACTGCTAAGTCAATTACTTATGCTGATTTGTCAAAACGCTTGGCAGAGCCATTCAACTTAGATGAAGAAAACATCGAACGTTTGATGGAAAAGGTTGAAGATGCGGGCATTGCAATTGTTGATGACAATGGTGACCCAGCACCAGAAGTGTTGAAAGCCAAACAAAATAAGCCCTCAGCAGAGGAGTTAGCCGAAGCAGAAGAAACACCAGCCGGAATCAAAATCAATGACCCTGTTCGCATGTACCTCAAGGAAATCGGTCGTGTTAACCTCTTGAAAGGCGACGAAGAAATAGAAATCGCCAAGCGAATTGAAAATGGCGATGTTGAAGCCAAGCAAGAATTAGCCGAAGCTAACTTGCGTTTGGTTGTGTCGATTGCTAAGCGGTATGTCGGTCGTGGCATGCAATTCTTGGATTTAATTCAAGAAGGTAATATGGGTCTGATGAAAGCCGTTGACAAATTTGATTACACCAAGGGTTTCAAATTTTCAACTTATGCCACATGGTGGATTCGTCAGGCTATTACACGCGCTATCGCTGATCAGGCACGTACAATTCGTATTCCAGTTCACATGGTCGAAACAATTAATAAATTGATTCGTATTCAGCGTCAATTATTGCAAGATCTTGGACGTGAACCACTACCGGAAGAAATTGGTGCCGAAATGGATTTGACGGCCGACAAAGTTCGTGAAATTTTAAAAATCGCGCAAGAACCTGTTTCACTTGAAACACCTATTGGTGAAGAGGATGATTCACATTTGGGCGACTTCATTGAGGACAATGAAGCCGTTTCACCTGCTGATTCAGCTGCCTACGAAATGTTGCGTGAACAGTTGGAGTCAGTTTTGGACACATTAACTGATAGAGAAGAAAACGTGTTGCGTTTGCGCTTTGGCTTGGAAGATGGACGTACGCGCACGTTGGAAGAAGTAGGTCGTGTATTTGGTGTAACACGTGAACGTATTCGCCAAATCGAGGCTAAAGCTTTGAGAAAGTTGCGTCACCCAAGCCGTTCAAAGCAACTTAAAGATTTTATGGATGAAAGTACGAATTAATCAAGACACTCAATGATCGTTGATAAAGCATAGGAATCAACGTGACAATGAAAACAGCGGTTCATCTACCATCCCGCTCATCAAAACTAGGAGAATTTATCAATGCAAAAATCTATGACAGTTTCAGAATCAAGCCGTACGCGCAACATTACTATGGTAGCAATTGTCGCTGCTTTGTATGCAGCGATTACTATCGTTGTTGCACCAATAGGATTTGGTCCAGTTCAGTTACGCCTGTCCGAAGGGCTGAATCATTTATCAGCTTGGAACAAACGTTATGTACTAGCGCTTGGATCAGGTGTATTAATCGCTAATTTGGTTTCACCTTTAGGGTGGATTGATTGGGTATTTGGCACTTTAGGGACTGTTATTATGACGGCTATTACTTATTTATTAACAAAAAAAGTAAAAAGTGCGATTGTAAAAATTATTATTAGTTCTGCTGTGGTGTCAACTATCGGCATGGCTATTTTGGCTGCGGAATTTACGTTTGCTTTCAGCATTGGCGCAAGTGGTGCCTTTGCCTCTGGTGCAAAAGGCGGAATCTTTGCACAATGGTTGGCGTATTACATTAGCGTAGTACCCGGTGAACTTGTTTCATTAATTGTGGGTGGCATTATTATTTTTTCACTTAGTAAAATAGTTGATTTGAGTAAATAATGACAAAGACATATACAAATAAGAATATTTTGATTACCGGTGCCGCTTCTGGCATCGGTTTTTCTCAGATGATGAGTTATTTAACAAACGGTGCTCGTGTTATTGCAATCGATGAACAGCTCATAGACGTACAGCATGAAAGGCTAGTTACTTATCAACTCGATATCAGTCACCATGACGAGCTAATTGATTTACTAACCACTATTACAGATAAGGAAAGTATTGATATTTTAATCAATACGGCTGGTATTTTAGACAATTATCAACCTAGTTTGGAAACGGATTTTGAGAATTGGCAACATGTTCTAGACGTGAATGTTACGCCTATGTTTATTACAACTAATGCAGTGTTGCCCGGTATGATTGCAAGAGGTGGTGGGCACATTGTGAATATGGCTTCCATCGCAGGATTTTCCGCGGGTGGAGGTGGTGCTGCCTATACAACAAGCAAACACGCGATTATTGGTTATACCAAACAACTGGCATTTGACTATGCTCAAAAGGGTATTCACATTAACGCGATTGCTCCGGGAGCTATCAATACGCCGATGAATGCAGCGGACTTTGCCGGAGATGGCACAATGGCTAAACAAGTGGCTGAACAAACACCTGCAAAACGTTGGGCGATACCACAAGAAGTAGCTGATCTAACTTTATTTTTAACCAGTTCACAAGCTGACTATATCAATGGCGCAGTAGTGCCAATTGATGGTGGTTGGAGTTTAGGACATTAATAGATAAATTATGTTGTAGTCATTAAACCTTTCCAAATCCTAACGGGTTTGGTTTTTTTGTGTTCATACACATGATATGATAAAAGTCATAGTAATTCAAAAGAGCGAAATATGAGTAGGTGATGGTTGATGTGGCGAAGAATTAGAAGGTGGCTTTTCTGGTTGGTTGTTTCCTTATTAGTCATAATATTGACAACTTTGTTAGCATTTAGTTTGTCTCCAAGACCAAGTGCATATTTGATTAAACGTATGTTTGACGGGCCAGTAACGATTACGGATAAAAGTGCTTTTAAGTCGGCTTCTAAAAATGTCACGGTGACCGGTAATGTCGTTTATCCGTCTCATTATCAAAAAAACACTTTAGATATTTATCAACCAAAAGATGTAACAAAATCTAAAGCAACACTTGTCTGGGTTCACGGTGGTGGGTATGTGGGTGGTGACAAAAGTGGCATGAAGGAATTTGCCACAAAAATAGCTGCTGACGCCAAATTAACAGTCATTGCAATTAACTATCAGTTGGCGCCCACTGCGACTTATCCAAGCCAACTATATCAGTTAAATGACGCAATAAATTATCTAAAAAGTCAATCAAATTTGAATACATCCCAAATAATTGTTGGCGGTGACTCGGCCGGTGCACAAATTGCCCTGCAATATGCAGCATTGGCAACGAATAAAAGCTACGCCAAAAGTATGAAGTTTCAAACAGCTATCCCAAAAGATGCCGTTAAAGGCGCGATTTCATATTGTGGCCCAGTTAATCTCAAGCAAGTATTAGATCAAAAAAGTGATTCATTAATATTAAAATGGTTCGTTCATTCAGTTGCTTGGAGTGAATTAGGAACACGCCAATGGCAAAAGTCAGTTGAGCTAAAGCAAGCTTCTTTAGTTGATCATGTCACAACTGAATTTCCACCAACCTATATCACAGATGGTAATGCTTATTCTTTTCAAGACCAAGGCTTGGCGTTTGAAAAAAAATTACAACAATTAGGCGTGTTAGTGACGAGCCAATTTTTTAATCATACCAGTAAGTCCATCACACATGAATATCAATTTAATTATCAAACTAAAGCAGCCAAAAAGTGTTATCAGCAAACGCTAGCTTATATAGCCAGTGTTGAATAGTCAGCATGATCAATTGATGATCATGCTTTTTTGTGAATAATATTACATATTATTTGCATATAAAATCACAAGTTAAATACTTTTGTAATAATTTGAACGGTGTTATAGTAATGATGTTGTTAGTTATACTCACTCTGTATCAAACGAAAGGTCGAATAAAATGAGCTATCAAACAATTAATCCATTTACAGATGAAGTGATTAAAACATATGACAATCATGATGATGCCTATGTCGAAAAAGCAATTGCAAAGGGTCATGCACTGTATAAAAAATGGCGTAATGATCCTGTTGAAAGTCGTGCCGCAGCGTTGAATAAAGTGGCTGACGTGATGGAAGCACAAACAGATGAGTTAGCCAAAGTCTTGACCCTTGAAATGGGAAAACGTTTCGTAGAAGCGCAAGGCGAGGTTGCTATTTGTGTATCAATTGCACGTTATTATGCCAAAAATGCAGCGGAATTTTTGAAACCAAAGCCAATTGAATCATCAATCGGACCAGCCCAAACAATCTCAAGACCAACAGGTGTCTTGATGACAGTTGAGCCTTGGAACTTCCCATACTATCAAATTATGCGTGTCTTTGCCCCTAACTTCATGGCCGGCAATCCAATGTTATTGAAGCATGCTAGTAACACACCAATGGCAGCTGGTGCTTTTGAAAAAGTTGTTAGCGAAGCAGGTGTACCAGACGGTGCCTTCACTAATCTTTACGTTGACTATGATCAAGTTAATAATATTATTGCAGACGATCGTGTTCAAGGTGTGGCGTTGACAGGATCAGAGCGCGCTGGACAACTTATTGCCGCAGAAGCTGGTAAGAACATGAAGCAGAGTTCTCTTGAACTCGGCGGCAGTGATCCATTTATTGTTTTGGAAGACGCTGACCTTTCAGAAATTAAGAAAATTATTGGTGGTGCACGTTTGTATAATGCTGGTCAAGTCTGCACGTCATCAAAGCGCTTTATCGTGACAGAAAAGAACTATGATGCACTGTTAGACATGCTTAAAGAAGCCTTTTCTGAAGCAAAAATTGGTGATCCAATGGATTCAGATACCACTTTGGCACCACTAAGTACTTCAAAAGCTAAGCAGAATCTGACAAAACAGGTTAAAGCGGCAGTCGATGCTGGCGCAACACTTGCGTTTGGTAGTGTTGAACAGAACTTGCCAGCTGCACAATTCGAGCCAGTTATTTTGACCAACATCACTAAGGAAAACCCAGCATTTTATCAAGAATTCTTTGGTCCAGTTGGACAAGTTTACAAAGTCAAGGATGAAGAAGAAGCAATTGCTTTAGCCAACGATTCCCACTATGGCTTGAGTGGCGTTGTGTTTGGTGGTTCGGCTGAACATGCAACTGAAGTGGCATCACGCCTAGAAACTGGTGCAGTCTTTGCCAACAGCTTTGGTGGTACATTACCCGAATTGCCATTCGGCGGTGTTAAAAATTCCGGCTACGGTCGTGAATTGGGTCGCTTTGGTATTGAAACATTCGTCAACAAAGAAACAATTGTTACGAAGCATGAACCAATTGATTTGGATGATGTATTTGGTGGATTCGTTTAAAATCTGATCAAAAGAAAAGCTTTTAATCTCTTATTATTGAAGAGATTAAAAGCTTTTTTTTAGAATTCTTGATAAACGGCAGGGTCTTGGTTATTGGTTCGACCATCAGGTTTTGACAGTGCGTTAATACGTGCCATGTCGTCCTTTGTGATGTCAAAATCAAAAATATCCAAGTTGCTAACTTGACGGGCAAAGTGAGTGGCTTTTGGAATAGGGAGAACACCAAGCGATACTTCCCATTTCAAAATCAATTGACCAACATTTTTGTGATATTTTTTAGCGATATCAACTAGGGTTGGGTTAGTCAATAAATCGCTTGCTCGGCCTAGGGGACTCCAAGCTTCAGTTAAGATATTGTGTTCAGAATTATACGCACGCATTTCTGCTTGATTAAAGAAGGGATGTAATTCGATTTGATTGACTACCGGTAAATGGCCCGTTTCTGTTTGTAGTCGTTCTAGGTGTTCAGGTAAGAAATTGCAGACACCGATTGATTTTACTAATCCAAACTTCTGTGCTTGAATTAGCGTATCCCATGCTTCAACATAATGATCATCAATCGGATTTGGCCAATGAAGCAAGTACAAATCAAAGTAATCTAATTTGGAACGAAATAAGGATTCTTGAATCAAATCAATTGATGCCTGCTGATCACTATAATATTTACCCGGCAATTTTGAAGTGACAATCAGTTCATCACGTGAGACATGGGAAGTCTTGATTGCTTGTCCCACAGTGCCCTCGTTTTGATAGTTGAAAGCAGTGTCTAATAAACGATAACCAGCTTTAATTGCTGAAGTGATAGCATGAGCACCTGTGATACCGTCGAGTTTATAGGTACCAAAACCAACTGCTGGCAATTGCTGTCCGTCACTTAATTCATAAAATGACATTTTCATTTTCCTTCTTTCTTAATTGATAACACTTACATTAAACGATAAATACGGCCGATGCAAAAATATTGCTTGTAAAATATCTTACAAACATGGTTGATAAAATCAAATGATGGTTGAATTTAATCATTATTTTCAGGTGATTTTTTACACAAAGAAATAAAATAAGCGTTATAATATTACTAAAGACATATAGTCTTTAAAAACTTACTGTCATCAAAGGAGACATAATAATGAAAGCAGCTGTATGGCATGGTGTGAAAGATGTTAGAGTCGAGGATGTTGCGTTAAAGCCAGCAAAGTCCGACGAAGTTGTTGTACGTGTAGCGTATGCCGGAATTTGCGGCAGTGACTTACATGAATATTTGGAAGGACCCGTCTTTATTCCAGTTGATGCACCAGACACTTTAACTGGTGGACAAGCACCATTAACAATGGGACATGAATTTTCTGGTGTGATTGAAAAAGTTGGTGCTGATGTTACCAAGTTTAAAGTTGGTGATCATGTTTCGATTAATCCAACAGTGACTAAGGGAATTTCACCTGATAATCTTGATGTTTATGATGGCTATAGCTTCATTGGTTTGAGCACAGATGGTGGCTTCACTTCGTTTGTCAATGTCCCAGAAGAGAATCTTTATCATCTTCCAGAAGACTTTTCATTGAAATTAGCTGCAACAATTGAACCAACTGCTGTTGCGGTTCAAGCCGTTAAAGAAGGTGATTTGCGATTTGGCGAAAAGGTTGTTATTTTCGGTGCTGGACCAATTGGTGTTTTGGTTGCTGCGGCTGCAAAAGCTGCTGGCGCAACTAAAATTGTTGCGGTGGACTTGTCAGAAGTTCGTTTGAAGAAGGCATTGGAAATGGGCGCAACAGACGTTATTAATCCTAGCCAAGTGCCAGACGCAATTGCTGCGATCAAAGACATTATTCCAGGTGGTGCCGATGTATCATTTGAAGTTGCTGGTGTACAACCAACGTTTGAACAAGCAATTGACGCGACACGTCCACGTGGTAGTGTTGTTATTGTTTCAATTTTTGCTAAGCCAATTAGCTTTGATCCAATGCAAATGATGAATGCTGGTGTCAAGTTGACCACAACGATTGCTTATTCTAAGGAAACGTTCCAACAAACGGTTGATTTGGTAAGTAGCGGTCAAATTGATGTTCAGCCAGTTATCACTGATACCATTGAATTGGATAACATTGTTAATGATGGTTTTGAAGCGTTGACACGTGATAAGTCACAAGCTAAAATTTTAATTGATTTGAATCAAGCATAATTTAGTATATTTTGGAGCACACAGTAGCGTGTGCTTTTTTTGTGGTGAAAAACAGCAGTGTCATTTGCAAACAAATCACTTGGTTGCTATCTGCTTAGGGTTTATAATTATAGTTATAAATAGTAAGTAGGAGGAGACGCAAGTGATAGATAAAGACGTTGTAAATCAACTAAATCATAAGGCTGCAAAGTTAGGGATTGGCACAAATAAAGTCGGTGGACACAATTTGTTTGACGGCCTTCGTGATCAAGATGGTTATGACCTTGTAAAAGAAGCATTAGATTCAAATATTCAAATGATTGATACGGCATTTATGTACGGATTGGGTCGATCCGAAGAAATCATTGGGGATGTTTTACAAAATTATCCGCGTGAAAACTTTAAAATTGCGACTAAAGCAGCGCAAGATCCTAATCACGATTTAAAAATTAATAACACGCCAGCTTTTTTAACACAAGCTGTTGATGATGCTTTGACACGTCTCAAAACAGATTATATTGATTTGTTTTATATCCATTTTCCGGATGACGATACGCCTAAAGATGAAGCCGTAGACGCTTTAACTAAGCTAAAACAAGCTGGCAAAATCAAGGCTGTCGGTGTTTCTAATTTTAGTTTAGAACAAATTAAAGAAGCCAATAAAGATGGTGGCGTTGATTTTGTAGAAGATCATTACAACTTAGGTGATCGTGAAGCTGAAACCAAGCTGTGGCCCTACCTAAAGGAAAATAACATTCAATTTGTGCCATACTTTCCATTAGCCTCAGGATTACTTACGGGTAAGTATCAGCCAGAAGATAGTAGCAAGTTTAAGCAGTTTTCAGCAGATCAATTTCATAAGATCATGACTGGAATAGATGTGGTCAAACAGATTGCTAGTAGTCATCAAGCTACTGTTGCCCAGACTGTTTTGGCGTGGTATATCAAAAATCCTGATATTGCGGTTGTGATTCCTGGTGCAAGACAACCGCAACAAGTGGCCGACAATGCTGCCACGTTAAAAGTTGACTTGTCAGATGATGACTATCAGACGATTGATCGTGTATTTAGTGGTATTTAATAGTCAAAACGAAAATGCTAGCCGAATAGGTTAGCGTTTTTTGTCTACATAATAGGACTTATTAAAGTATAAAAGGTGTGATAAAATTAAGATATTATTACATAAATTTAAATATAATGTTCTTCGTTAAAATAGTAAAGATTTTTAATTGACATAAATATTTGAAATTAAAGGAGCGATAGTGTTTTGAATACTATTATAACTGATGCAATTAAAAATTTTTACTTCGTAGGACAACCAATTCGACATTTAAAAAATGAACAGATAATAGAATTTGAATTACTTTTACGTAATAATATAGTCTCAGGTTTTCCCAAAGATGAGTATGCGTGGATGACAAAATCGGAAACAATCCATGCCAAATTTTTGAAGCATATTGTGCAGGAAGTGAACCGTATTTTAGTTGATAATCCAGAAATACATTTTTCGTTGAACCTTGATCAACAAGAAATTGAATACGAAACGACTTTTGAAATTATGAAGAATATTTCACAAGAAAATCGGTCTCGCTTAATTTTAGAAATCACTGAAATTCCAACGTTAAGACGTTATGGTCAGTATGGTGAAACGATTAATGTTTTGGCGTTTAAACGCTTAAAAAAATTGGGTTATCGACTAGCATTGGATGATTTAACAACAGGTAATAATTCATTAGGCAATCTTGAAATTACGATTCAATATCTTGATCGTCTCAAGATTTCTTATCGTCATCTTGAGAAAATGATGACACCAGACGAGATTGTGCTGCAAATTCATTTGTTACAGTCGATTGTTGGTAGGCATGACATGGATTTAGTTGTTGAAGGGGTTGAGACGGAGAGTGTTTCTGACAACTTACAAACATTGGGCGTAAGCTTGCAACAGGGATTTTTGTTTAAAACCAATGCTTGTCCGACTGATTGTAAAAAACATGTTGAGAGGAATAAGCGTGATCAAAATGACGATCATTTCAGAATTTTTTAGCATATTCTTTGGCCTTTTTAACTTAACTAGTGTTTTTTCTTTTTTTATTGTCGTCGGCATTATTTCACTGTGCTGCATGATTTTAAATGCTATGGCATCAGCATTTCAGACAAAAAAATACGAAAATTTCCTACACTTCATTCGCTCTTTTGTACCGCTGTTTAGCATATTTATGTTGCAAAGTTATTTGCTTTCGATTGATAGTTATACACAATGGTTGACCGAATGTAATTTACAAGTTTTGTTGTGGTTTTATTTTCTATTAATGCTAAATGAACGGGGTCAAGTTTACATTTTAACCTTGGTTGCAACCATATTTTTTATTAACTTCAATTTTAATAGAGGTATTCATGATATCACGCCACTTAGCCTTGCAATAGCTGTAATAGGTTTGCTAGTCATCGCTGTTTCTGCCTTTGTTATTCAAAAGGTAGATTGCAAGAATTAACCGAACACTGCAAACTGCTGAAAAACCTTTCGTGGTGATTGCCAGTTGAGTGTTTTCATTGGTCTCGCATTGATCCAATGATTAATTTGATCTAATTCTTTGGCGCTA
>NZ_MOWQ01000042.1:0-12319 GCF_002095565.1 Leuconostoc sp. BM2
AACCCTGGAATGCTTTGATAAATGCTGTATTCCGGTAAATCCTTAGCCTTATCTACCATAGCAGTCAGGATGTCACCCTTGGTACCATGCAACTCAATCAAACGCTTTGCATAGTATATAACTTCTGCAACATTATAAGAATTGGCAGCAACTGCAGGCGCTGATATCTGACCCATACTCATTAATTGATCGACTAATTTACTTAATCTCTCGTGACCGATATGCCAACTAATCCCAGCTTGAATCGTGTCCATGAGTGCTTGCCTCGAACGTCTTGTAACTATTGCATGTGGCACTATTGTTAGGAGCTCCCAATAATGTGGACTATCGGTGGCAGAAAAGAGTCCTTCGATTTTAGGAAAGGTCAGTTGTAAAATGCGATGTAACCTATCTTTTGTACTGACAATATCATGATTAATTTGTTGATAAAAGCGGCTCATATATTGTAACTCAATATAAATTGGATTTTGAACATAACTTTTAGCACGAGCTAAAATGAATTGGGTCTCAGCCAAGTTTTTAGCATCATTCAAATCATTTTTATTCGGGCGAAGCTGATCCAACTGTTTTTTTGCTGCTAAGGGATTGAGAAAAGTATAGGGATAATTATGCCAATCCAAAAATGATTTCAATCGTCGCGAATAAATACAGGTCGCCTCAAAAACAATATCAGGAAATTCATTAAATTGCATGATAATTGTATTGAGTTGATTGAATCCCAGGACATCATGGGTTATCTTGAAATGTTGAGTTACCTTACCATCAACCGCCACCGCAACTTGACTAGTAGCTTTAGAGACATCAATACCAATAACATAGTGCATAATAGCACCTCCTTAAAAAATATTTGAAACAATCACTGAAACCTCACGACCATTTAATTTTCTATACTCGATGTCTAGCGCCTAACTTACTAAGATCAAATTGTGTGGTAAAGTCAGTGAAATGGCCATTTTTTTCTACAACATCTGGTGTCAAAAGGACCAACGACCTAAGTTTCACTACCAATTTTAGAATAAATCTAAAAAAGGTGAAGATCATCTCCGTCGAGAATAATCTTCACCTTTAATGTTAGTAAGTTTTTTTGTATAAGAGCAGTTAAAAGGTGATATAATTAAATGTGTCTTTATTTGTGTACAATTAGATATTGCCTATATTGAAAAAAAGAGTCTGCTAACAGATATCGCCATCTTGTTTCGGACTGTTATTCAAATGTTTAGCACGAGTGATAATGGAGCTTTTTAATGAAAAATAAAGTTATGATAATCACACAGTCCGAGGGAGGTGGGTTAAGGCGTCACTTGACCGACCTAATGGATGGACTGATTAATCGTAGGATAGAAGTGGTTTTAGTATACAATTCAGACTTTGCAGATAAGACTTTTGATACTTGGATTTCAAGAACGGAATCTAAGCTAACTAAGTACGATTTAAAAACTATGGTTAGAAATATTTCACCGGTTCTTGATATAAAGTCTGTGATTGCGGTACACAAAATTATAAGGGATGAGCGTATTGCAGTTGTTCATGCACATTCATCTAAAGCAGGTGTGATTGCTAGAGTTGCAGCAAAGCTTTCAAATGTGAATCGTGTGTTTTATACGCCACATGCATATTCTTTTCTATCGGAAGAATTTTCAGACAAGAAAAAGAATATGTTTGTACTGATTGAACGGCTCCTGAGCCACTGGTTTACAGCGAAAACGTTTAATGTGTCTGAATCTGAGATGCAGGCGGCTTTATCTGTGAAATTAGACAAGCCTGAAAAATTTGAAGTTATACCAAATGCTGTACCAATTTTGGCAGATTTTAATTACGATTTTGAACGGAAACGGTTAACTAGTTCGGATAAATTTGTTGTAGTAAATACTGCCAGAGTAACGAAACAAAAGAATCCGGATTTATTTGTAGATCTTGCAAATCGAGTAAAACAAGATATGCCGGATGTTGAGTTTGTTTGGATTGGACAAATCGATTCTGAATATAAGAACTTTGTGAACGAACAAACCAGTGTAGTTTTTAAAGGGGAAATGCAAAAAACAAATGCGTTGGTAGGAGCAGCGGATTTGTACCTTTCGACCAGTTTTTTTGAGGGATTATCATACTCACTCTTAGAAGCCGGTTCATTCGGCATTCCAGTTTTCCTGTCTAACGTACCGGGAAATATCGATTTTGCTCAAATGTACAATGGCGCTGAGCTTTTTAATATTGATGATTCAAGAACATTGCAAGTTGAAAAGTTGGAAGCATTTATAAACAAACTGAGAAACAAAGAAAATACTAAAAGTGAAATCACGGCTGACTATGACGCCATGATTGATAAGATAGTGGATAATTATTATGGAAAATAGATTAAATCAGCCGTTAGTATCGGTTATTGTGCCTTTTTATAACAGTGCAACGTACATGGATAAAACGATTCCTACGTATCTATCTCAAACCTATGACAATCTAGAACTTATTTTTGTCGACGATGGTAGTTCTGATGAAACTTTGGTAAAGCTATCAGAGTATGCAAAGCTGGACGAGCGGATAGTAGTAGTGACGAAGCCTAACGGCGGGCTTTCAAGTGCTCGAAATGTGGGTGTTGATCATGCAACTGGTGAATACGGCGTTTTTGTCGATTCTGATGACTTTATCGCTGATTATTTCGTTGAGGTTCTTTTAGAACCTTTTTTGCTTAATAAGGAGCTCTTTGCAAGTATTACCGGTTTTGAAGATGTAAATGGGTATGATGAATCATTTGAATTTTCAAGCAAGTTGAGTGGGCGTCGTACGCATTTGAGAGCAGATATGGCTTTGATAGAGTTATTAAAACAATCTGATTCGTTTGATGTAAGTGCATGGGGCAAAATGTACGCAATGGCGGACTTGAAACAGGCTAAATTTAAAGAAGGCATTCTCTTTGAAGATTTACAATTCCTAGTTCCGTTTTATTTGCCAAATTTGTCTAGAGACGTAGTTATGAATAATATTGCTTCCTATGCGTATGTTAACAGGGCTACCTCGATTATGCATTCACGATTCAGCCCTAAATTGTTGGATTTGGTAGATGTTGTTGAAGAAGGCCGCGAGTTGCTACGAACAAGGAAGGCGTTGTTGTTGGCTTATGACACGAAAGCGTTGTCCGCACTAACTGGTGTTTACAAACGGGCGCTAAAAAATGGAAATTATCATGATACGGATGCAATCTGGAAGTCCCTTAAATCTATTGAAATTGATGCGCGAATGTCTACCATGCTGTTTCCAACGTTGAAGGCCAACGTATTACATATCTTTATTAAGTTAGGTAGACGTATTTTTGATGGAATGATAAGAAGTGTTCCCAAAAGGTAAGGGTAAAACATTGAGGAGAACTAGACGGCATGCAATATTACTTTATTCCATTTTTCATAACATTGTTTTTTTTGATATTAGGAACAATAGTAAGGAAAAATAATATAATAACACAGGTTGGCATTGCGGCCGTTGCTGCTATACCGCTTGCGTTTGTTTCTGGCGTACGAACTTTGGTAATTGGTACAGATATAAAAAATTATGGGCTTTATAATTTTAATTTAGCCACGCAATTTAGTGATTTTGCGGATTATTTTGCAAAAATAACAATCTCAAATCAAACTGAAGTTGGGTATGCATTGCTAAACTATGTTGTCTCAAAATTTTCGAATAATATCAATGTCTTCTTTTTTTGGCTAGAGTTTATCATTATTTTCCTGTTTTTGTGGGCAGCGTTCAGGTATGAATCGTTATTTGGTATTTCATCAGTAATTCAGTTCGTTGTATTTTTTGGCTTGTTTTATGGGCTTACTATGAATTTGATGAGACAAAGTGTAGCGATGGTCTTGGTTTATCTTGGGGCATCATTTCTTTTTGATTCAAGATGGAGCTTCAGAAAGAGTTTTACCATTTCATTGGTTCCTTTGGCTTTGGCTACAACTTTTCACAGAACCTCAGTTGTTGCTGTAGCCATTTGGTTTGTTTACCTTGTGTTCAAAAATGCGGGTGACAATGCTCGAAGAAGATTTGGATCGGCTGTATTTGTTGGAACAGCTGGCTTAATATTGTCATTTTTGATTATTAAGTTTGGGGTATTGAACTCCTTGCCGTTTATGATTAAGTACACGAGTTACTTGAATGGAGATAATTATCTAGTTACAGCGACAACGTCACCGTCACGATTGTTATTGACGATTGTTCCAATTGGGTTTGCATTAGTGATAATGTTGGCAACTGACAGACAACAGCTACAAACAAAGATTCAGATAACAGATGCGGTGTTTTTCACTGTTGCCTTTATTGCACTGATGGATATTGCAACGCAGATTTCGGGGTTACAAACGGGTGTGTTCCAACGCATGGGGCTTTATTTTTATTTTTTTGAAGTCTTGATTTTGCCTTTTTCAGGAATGGTTATATCAAAACGAAACCATCAGATAACGGCGTTCATTGTTATTGGAATTTATGCTTTGTACATGTTTTACCATATTACGAAGTTAGGAGAGGGTGAAATTTATCCCTATTATTGGATACTGGGCCCTATTTGGTACTAATTAAATGAAAAAAAGAATTGGCATATTTGGATATGGTGAAAATCAAGGTGGATTAGAAACGTACATTATCAAATTCGCAGACAGAATGGCCGACGTATTTGACATTGTATTCATCAATATCAACGAAAGCAAGCATATCGCTTATGAAGATCGTATTAATGAAAAACAATATGAAATTTTTCATGCCTTAAGTCATGGATTGAATTTTCAAAGTTTTTTTGGGCGAACTGCAAAAGCAAAACAAGCACTCAGTGTTTTGAGATTAGATTACGTATATGTAAATGCGTTATCAGTTAATAGTGCGTACTGGATAAAGGCAGCGAAAAGTCTTGGTATCAAGGCTGTCTATCATTCACATAACAATAAGTTGGAATATACATCTTTTGCTAAACGAGTTGCTACGTTAGTTTTGCTGTTGTCTAACAGATATTCTTTGAAATATGCTACAAGATTAGCAGTTTCTGAAGATGCTGGGAAGTTTATGTTTGGTCGTCAAAAGTTTGATGTTATATATAATTCAGTAAACCCAGAAACGTGGCGATATAATTCACAAATTGCTAGTGCTAAGCGACAGGAATTATCAATTCCTGCTGAAAGTAGAGTGGTACTTGTGGTTGGTAGAATGCAGTATCAGAAGAACTACCCAAAGATTCTTGGTGTGATTTTTGAAGAAATGGCCAGCAATGAGGATGTTCATGCAATTGTTGTTGGAGACGGAGATGAACGTTCCGAGATAGAAAAGGCTGTCCATAAGTCAGGATACGAAAATCGAATTCATATTTTAGGTATGCGATCAGATGTTCCTGATTTGATGAGCGCTTCTAACGTATTATTACTTCCGTCAAGGTTTGAAGGTTTACCATTTGTAGTTATTGAATCGCAGGCTTCGGGTCTAGAAGTGTTAACGGTTGATCGAATTGTGCCAAACGTTGTGAATGCGACTGGACATGTAACCTTTTTGGATAAGGATGATTCTAACGAATTTTGGGCTATCAAACTAAATGAGTTACTGTACAAGTCTAAGGATAATAATCGACTGATGATGAACGATACCATCTCTCAGTCTATATATTCTGATGGGCATTACAATCAAGTAATCTCAGAATATTTTAAAGATTAGGTCGTAAACCGCTTAATTAGTAATGGCGTTGTATGTGTTTTGTTTTTACGAAACATTTGTGAGGTATAAGTTTATGGAAATATCTGTGGTTGTCCCTATTTATAACCTAAGTGACGAGTTGGACAGATTAGTTGCTATGTTTCGTAACCAGACATTCACAGATTTTGAGTTGTTATTAATCAACGACGGATCGACTGACGAAACTGAGTCTGTGTTAGCTATCTTGGAAGATAAAAATGATTTTGTAAATGCCATTTCTACAAAAAATCAAGGGCAAGCAGCAGCTCGAAATTTAGGCGTGAAAAACGCGAGAGGGAAGTACGTAACTTTTGTCGATGCTGATGACTATGTAAGCTCAGACTATCTGTCAATTTTGTTTGATGCGATTAATTATGTACCTGACGCAGACATAGCAACAGTGCAGCACGCAGACATATTTGAAGCGTCTGATATTCCCGAGACAAAGGCGACGGGCAAAAGGGCAAGTACACTCAAGGTGTTCACGGGCCTTGAAGCTGTTGAACAATCATTTAGAAGAAATGGACAATTTTTAGATGTGTCTATCTGGGGAAAAATATATAAAACGAATTTTATCTTTGAACGCCCGTTAATTGAGGGACATTATTTTGAAGATTTGGCATTTGTGCCTAAGTTGCTTGCGGATGCGCAAAAGGTTGTTGTTTCTAAAGCTGTTGCATATTACTACTTAAACCAACGAAGTGGCAGCACGGTAACTAGTTATTCAGAAAAAAAGTCTGATGATTTACTTTGGGCATTAGAATATTTGGAACACGATTTTTTGAGTTTAATCAAGAATAATAAGAGATTGATTAAAAGTTACCAAATTATTAAATTCAACAATCTTTGGATGCTTTATAACTGGAATAGTCAGCAGAACGAGGAAGTATTTGAACAACTTGTTCAAGTTCCGATGTTTGATTTAATTCGCGGATTATTATTTGGAAATGCAAGTAAACAAGGAATGTTGTTTTTGACGAAAACCAAGTTGCTCAAGCGTTAAAGTAATCGAAATTAAGTTTTTGTCTTGGATGTTAACTTGTAAAAATATAGATATCACTAGAGATTTTTAGTTTAAATGCAATAGAAATAGATCACTCAAATAAGAATGTAAATTGTAAGTTAAATACGTAAATACAAAAATTATTCATGGAGGAGTTTATTATGAAGCCAATACGTAAGGCTATTATCCCAGCAGCAGGTTTGGGAACTCGTTTTTTGCCAGCAACTAAGGCCTTGGCCAAGGAAATGTTGCCAATCGTTGATAAGCCAACGATTCAATTTATCATCGAAGAAGCTTTGGCATCAGGTATCGAAGATATCGTTATCGTTGATGGAAAGTCAAAGCGTTCAATCGAAGATCACTTCGATTCAAACCCAGAGTTGGAAAACAACTTGAAGGAAAAGGGTAAGGACGAATTATTGAAGTTGGTTGAAGAGACGACTGACATTAACTTGTACTTCATCCGTCAATCACACCCACGTGGATTGGGAGACGCCGTTTTGACTGCAAAGTCATTTATCGGTGACGAGCCATTCGTTGTTATGTTGGGTGATGACTTGATGGCTGATGAGACCCCTTTGACTAAGCAATTGATCGACCGTTACAACACGACAGGCGAGTCAACGCTTGCTGTTATGAAGGTTCCTCACGAGCAAGTTTCTGAATACGGTGTGATTGCACCTGAAAAGGAAGTTGAAGACGGTTTGCACCAAGTTAACTCATTCGTTGAGAAGCCAAAGCCAGAAGATGCACCTTCAGACTTGGCAATCATCGGACGTTACTTGTTGACGCCAGAAATCTTCGAAGAGTTGGAGAACACGGCACCTGGTAAGGGTAACGAAATTCAATTGACGGACGCCATTGATTCATTGAACAAGCGTCAACACGTTTACGCCCACGAATTCAAGGGTAAGCGTTACGACATCGGTTCAAAGATTGGTTTCTTGACGACTAACATTGAATACGGTTTGAACCACCCACAAACTGGCGAATCCTTGAAGCAATACATCAAGGATTTGGCTCATCAATTATAATGGGTGGTTCATTATGGAGAATAGAAATGTTGTGGATGGTTATTTTGTGGGGAATCTTGGGGATGACCTCTTTTTGCGTGTGTTAGCCGAAAGGTTTCCAAACACGCAATTTGAAATTCAGACAAGTGAGAAAATGTTCGAATTTTATGAAGGTTTTGGAGATTTCATGAAGTATAAATCCCCAATTCAAAAAAAGCTTTTAAGGTTCTTTCCTGCGTGGTTGATGTCACGTATGTTTAAAGCTACACACGAGAAATACAATACATATACATTGCTGGGTGGCTCATTGTTTATGGATGTAGACTCTGCGCCTCTGTACAAGCGAATTCGGGATTTCTATGGACAAGTAAGTGATAATGCGTTTGTTATAGGAAGTAACTTTGGACCGGTGTACAATCAACCAATGATTCAATGGTATAAAAAGGTTTTCCAAAACTTTGATTTTGTTACTTGGCGAGATACTACCTCTGAAAAAAAAGAATTGATCGATGCCAGGAAGCAAACGACATTACCAGATGTTGTGTTGGGGCTTAATGTTGATAACGTTGCCACAATAGACGGGCAATTCGTATTGTTTAATTTAATGAACATTGGCGATGTAACGGAAAATACGGATACAATTAACGAGTATCTGAAATCAGTGGTATTTAATATTAAGCTGCTTGTGAGCCAAGGCGAACGAGTTAAACTGGTATCCATCGACAAAGACGGTAATGACAAGAAGTTTGTTTCAAGAGTTAAACGTGAGTTTTTTTCTAATGTAGATCAGGTTACAGTTGCTGAATATATTGAAGTAGATCAGGTATTGAGCTTATTTAAATCAAGTAAAGCAGTAGTTGCAACTAGATATCACTCTTTGATTTTGGCGTGGTTGTTTGAAAAGCCGGTAGTTTCCATTGCTTATAGTGATAAGACAACAAACTTTATCAATACTTGGTATCCTCAGCAAAAAGTTATCACGTTGGATGAATTGTCAGAGAAAATGGACCTTGGGGTGATGCAAGAAACCGCAATTCCAGTAGAAAAGCTTACATTTTTGAAAACTCAAGCAAAAAAGCATTTTGATTCGCTGGGAGCGGCACTAAACAGGGAGATGGGATGATACCTAAAAATGGATAAATACAAAAAACTGCTAAATAATTCCCTTCTTTTTGCGATTGGAAATATGGGTACAAAGGTACTTACATTTTTGATGGTGCCCCTGTATACAAGGCTATTAAGCACAGCTGACTTTGGAGCATCTGATTTAATTACAACAATAGTTAATGTTGTAACGCCAATCATAACTTTGTCATCAATCGATGCAGTATTTAGATTTGCTTTGGACAAGACGTATAATCCAGCCAAGGTTTTAACAAATGGATTCGTTATTTCTGCTTTTAGTTTAGTGATTTCAACTATTGCTATTCCGTTTGTGTGGAAGGTGCCTCATATAGGTGTAATTTTCACATTAACTTTTTTAGGAGCAATTGTTAATATGATGCAAGAATATAGTCGAGCGATTGGCTATATTAGAGTTTTTGCGTTTACAGGATTGATTTCCACAGTAGTTACAATCATCTCGAATTTGATTCTTTTGATTGTTCTAAGGCTTGGATTAACTGGTTTTTTGCTATCGATGGTGATAGCACTAGTTGTGTCAGCAATTTATTTGTCTGTTTTTCTGAAAGTATGGCGCCATTTTTCACTTCGATTCGTGGATTTTACGATGGTAAAGAAAATGCTAGCCTACAGTATTCCGTTGATACCTAACACTCTATCGTGGTGGTTATCTAGTGCATCTAGCAGAATTTTTGTTGTAACATTTGCTGGCGTTGCTGCGAATGGGTTATTCGCGGCCGCGAATAAATTGCCTTCCATTGTATCTATTTTGTATTCAATATTTACTCAGGCATGGCAAATGTCGGCTGTCGAGGAATTTGAAGATGAGAAGGGATCTAAATTTTATTCGAACATTCTTGACTTGACAATCCGAGTTTTGACAATAGGAATTGTATTTCTTGTTGTGTTTAATAAATTTATCGTCCATCTTTTATTATCACAAGCATATTTTCTAGCATGGACGATTGTTCCATGGCTTGCTGTTTCAGTTCTATACACCAGCATCGCATCGTTCCTTGGTACAATCTATGTCGCCGCATTAAAAACAAAAGGTGTTCTGTATACAACTATATTCGGGGCAATTATCAATGTTGCATTGAATTTGATTCTAACGAAATCATTTGGAGCGGTTGGTGCAGCGATTAGCACCAGTGTTGCGTTCCTGCTTCTTTCGGTGGTTCGTTTCTTCGATACCCAAAAGTTCATGAAGATTAAAGTGAATTGGAAGTATCTTGCGGTTTCACATTTGGCGTTTTTAATGGCTTTTGTGGCGAACTATATTCATTCACCTCAAGTGACGGCTGTGTTGAGTTTAGTCTCAATTTTGCTGATTATTGTTACTAATAAGAAATTGCTTACTACAATTGTCGGTAGTATGAATAAGTTTATTACCACAAAAATGAGCTAGAAGCATTAAAGACTTAGTGTCGGGTTAAGCAAGATTTATTTGAAAAGCGGCTGACAAGTCATCTTTTACTTTGTTAAATCATAGGATAGTTGAAAGGACTAGGTACTCAAGTGATGATTAATCATATATTACGTAAAATTTTTTCTTTAGAATACATTCCGAAAAATGTGTCGGCCTTCGTTTTCGCTATTATGCATAGGTCGGTTAGAAAAAAGGTTGAAAAAGCAGCTTATTCAGTAATAAATTCAGGTGATTCAAATTATATTAAAAAGAGTAGTAAACGCGTTGAAAACCGTATTTGGGTTTTTTGGTGGGATGAATCTAATATGTCAACACTAGTAAAATACAATTTTGAACTGTTGAATAACATTCCAAATGTTAATGTGCAATTGTTGACTTCTGATAATATTGGTGAATTCTTGCATTTTGAGGATGCTATATATCAAGCATTACAACGTGGCGAGTTAACAATTCAACTGTTTTCAGACTTAGTACGAATGTCCCTTTTGTATGAGTATGGTGGGATTTGGGTTGATTCTACTATTTTGACGGTATCGGAAAATTTTAATTTGGAATGGTTTGAATCGGATATTTTTACTATCAGACATAGTGATGAATTTAATGGCAAGTTTGTTCCTGCTGGTCGATGGTCCATTTACCTAATTGGTGGTCAAGCTGGCAAAAAGTATTTCAGATTTGCTAGTTTGATGATTCAACATTATATATTTAATGATATGAAGATACCAGATTATTTTTTGATAGATTATTTGTTAGATTTTGCGTACACAAGAAACATAGGAGGTTTTGCTGATGATTTGGACCTGGTACCTATAACAAATTTAAGTGTAGAAACTTTAGTAAAAATCCAAGATGATTTATACAACGTACAAAATGATCCTCGTCGAGATGGAACGGCGTTTTTTAAGTTGTCAAATAGAAAGGCTCCCTCTAATGCAGTCGAAAATTCGTTTTATAATGTCATTGTTCGAAATGAAACGGAAGGACGAGAAGTATGAAAGTTTCAGTTGTAATTCCAATTTACCCGGATTATTCATGCACTAAATTTTTAACCACAGCTAAATAAGTAAAATACGATAAATCACCTTGAAACTGCCAGTACCTTGGCACGGTTTCAGGGTGTTTTTCCGATTGAGCGTTTTTTGAGAAAAATGGGCACACTAAACCCAGCCAGATTTTGCTATTTTTTTGAAAATCTACTTCGTTGTTTTATTGCCACAAAGCATTTAGCCGTTCCCAAGCTCGCCAGAACAGACCATCGAACTGTTCTTGGTTGCGGCTATCTAACGTCAAGATCACCTTGCGGGCGTGCTTAGTGACACGTCCACCGATTTTTAACAAACGGTCTCGAAAGATGTTGATTGTCCACGATTGTTGCTGGTCGTCCAACGCAATACTCTTCATCAACCGCATCAAGTTTGATGCAATTACTGAGCTCCACATGCGCGCTTTGTTTGCGAAAAATGAACTGCTATCAGTTTTGCCAAAGGCAAATCCACCTTTAAGCTCGCGAATAATATCTTCAATCGCCGCACGCTTGCGGTAAACACGGACGATGTCTTTTTGTGGAAGACTTAGGTTAGTGACGATGAACTGTGTACCGCCATGTTCATCATTTAAAACGATAACACGACGTGCTTTGTCCCATGAGGCTGCTTGATACTCAAATTCATCGGTCGTCAACTAACCTTCAATCATCAAAAGATTGTCGAGATTAACATATCTTCCATCAAGTGCCATACGCTTCAATCGAGGATTTGACTTCAATCGGATGGTATAAAACTTACTAACATTAAAGGTGAAGACTATCTCCGTCGAGATTAATCTTCACCTTTAATGTTAGTAAGTTTTTCTACCAGAAGTCAAGTGTTTCAAGGTTTTTGACTTCTTTTATTTTGAAATTTTGTTAACAATTAGCACTACTTAAATAAACCGCTGTCTTCACATCGATTTTAAAAAATGTTAGGCTTATAAATGTAGAATACTAGTGCTTTGATACAGCTTTGTAATCATACAGTTGATGATTAATGACTAGATAATGCATGGTTCTCAGTAATCGCGACATGG
>NZ_MOWQ01000043.1:0-11867 GCF_002095565.1 Leuconostoc sp. BM2
TTATTACAACAATCACCGGATCAAACAAAAACTCAATGGTTTGTCGCCGGTTCAATATCGACAACTCACCACTGAGTCTGTTAGTTAATTAATTTTATTTTGTCCAACTATTGGGGTTCACTTCAGTGCCTTACCCTTATTCTTATTGACACGTAAAACGCGTAACTTCTGATACTTAGCACTTAGTCTAGACAAAATTTCCGGCGTTGTATCAGTTGAGCCATCATCACAAACCAGCACCTCATAATTGTGATATTCTAAATCGTTCATTAAATAATCAATCGTATCTTCAATGACCATTTCTTCGTTATGGCAAGGAATCATGATTGTAATCATTGGCTCTTTTTCGACTCGAATTTTTTTGAAATCACGATCCAAAATTTTACCAACGTACACTGTGCGATAAAAAATGCCACCAATAGTCCAAGCAATAGCGCCAATAATCGGATATAAGGTCAAAATTTGCACAAAAACTGCCAGAATTTGCTTCATTTAATTTCTACCCCACTTTCCTTAAATAAGTCACTAATTAGGTGATCATCAATATTTTGTTCTTCATTAACAGCATAATATTTCGTTGATTCACGGAAATTTTTATCACCATATCTACTCGTGTAAAGCTTATCCATGACTGCCTTTCGCGCCTGAAGTTTATCGTCATCATACGTGATTTGATTCGGGTATATTTTTTGTTCACGATAATTATTTCGTACCAAAAATGCCAAACTACATACAAGCACAACGACAATCGCAATCAAGATTGAAGCTTGTAGGAATTTAGTAAGATCAAACCCATCTTGATATTGCCAATGATACAATGACTGCCACAATTTACCGTTTTTTAATGAATTAAACAATATCAAAACTGGTAACACAAGGACAATAGCAAAAACAAAATTGATGCCGAGTTGTCGAAATTTAAGTCCCCAGTTGCCCTTGTCGAAAAAATCGTCTTGTACAAAATTTTTCACATTTTGCGACTTTGATGCTTTATCATCAGTTTCAATAAAAATATTTTCTTGACTAAATTGCTTAGTATTTGATTGTATATGTTTGTCAGTCATTTTTTTCAGCCAATTCAATTTTTTTTGTCAAATTCTTATTAGGATCTAATAAATACTTCTTTTCCAATTGTAGAAGCGTCTCTTTTGGCATAATAGCCTGTATTGTTGAGATCAAGTTGTAAAGCATATACCGCTTCTTTAATAAATGATGCTTGTCCACTTTCCATATACTTGATAATGACCATTAAAAACTCAGATGACAAAAATTTATCTGGAATCTTAGAGTCCTTAAGTATCGAATCGTTGATAATTTTTGAAGCTTTTCGATCAATTGCCTCAACTTCTAAACGTAAGTTTGCCTCTAAATCTTGATTAATTAATTTTTTAATTGGCCAAAACACCTTATATTTTGACAATTCTTTTGACAACATATAGACGATTAAAAATAAAAAGGCCGATAACATTAATAATCCAACAACGCGCGTCCAAATATTTTCAGTCGTGCCCGTGCTGCCATACATTAAACTTGCTGCGTGATTAGAAAAAACAATACTTCCCAATAAAGTCATTGGTAAGATTAATGCCACAACACTTGTAATCAAAGATTGTCTGTCGTTTGACTCTTTTTTAAATGCTCTGATACACTCGTTTCTGGAAAAGGCGTTTTTTTCTAATTCTTGCAAAAGTTCCCATGACACATAACAGTAGTCTAACTCGCTAATTTTCTGGTCTGTTACCATTGTCAGCACTCCTTTCCATCGCCAACATTACTTGACGGATTTTTCTTTTTGGCGAATCGCATCAGCAAGAATCTGCGTAAAACTTCTAGGATTATTGAAGCCATGTTTGAAATAAAAATCACTGTATTGAAGGTCTTCAACCGTTAAATTATTTTGGATAGCTAAGGAAATAATCTCTGCTTGCGCGCCAACCTCAAAGGATGATCCTTTACACTGTATACCTAATATTTTGTGGGTCACTTTTTCATAAACCAAATAAGCTTCAAAGAAAGCATTACCATTGACATATTGATCTCTTATGGTAACAACATCGCTATCAAAACCTTCTTGTTTCGCTTTTTCGTGTGTCAAACCAGACATGCATAACGATATGTCACGGTCAAAATTCAGTTTGTATGTGCCTTGAGAATATTTCAATTGGACAGTATTGCCTGCTAAATTAGCGCCCGCAACATCTCCTTGTCGAATGGCGTCACTCGCGTGTGGCACATAAGTTGGTTCCTTTACGTTGGTTAGTTTGGTTGTCGCACAATCACCGACAGCATAAACATCTGGATGACTCGTTTGCATGTAATCATCTACAATAATCGCGCCACGATCGCCCAGTGCTACTTGATCGGCTACTAGAAACGAATTGGGTCTAAAACCAGTTGCATAAATAATACCGTCAGCCTCAAAATGTTGACCATCAGCTGTTCTAACATGGCTAATTTTACGATTACTGTCCTTTAGATTCTCTTCATCAATGCTGGTAATCAAAGTATTTGTGATAATTTTAACGCCATTTTCTACCAATGCATTTTGCATATCAAGCGCAATTTCTTTATCCAAATATCGGTTTAAGATGAAATCAGAAGAATGAATAATTGTGGTTTCAATTTTTAATTCACTCAAAATTTTAGCCATTTCAATGCCAATTGCACCACCACCAATCACAATGCAGCTCCGACTTTCAGCCATTAATTGTCTAATTTTAACCGCGTCTTCAAATTTTTTGATAACATACAGTTTATCTACAAAACCATCTTGAACCAATGACAGACTGGGATACGAGCCAGTGGCAACGACTAATTTATCAAAGTGATCTTCTTTTTCTACATCATAAACCATGTCAACATAGTGAATGGTCTTGTTACTGAGATCAACAGAATCAATCACAGTTTGTGTTTTAACTGTAATATGTTTTGCTTCTAGTTCAGCAATTGTGGTATAACTTGATAATTTCAAAAAGTTACTATCGCCAGCTAAATAGAGCGGTATACTTTGCGCTACAAAGCCAATGCTCTTTTGCTTTTCGTAAATGACAATGTTACTATCTGGATTTTCTTCCCTCGCGCGTAACGCACACGCTATGCCGGCGTGACTAGCGCCGATGATTCTAATTTCCATAATTACTGCTCCCTTAATCAATTTTTGATATCATAACATTAATAATGCCATCATCTTAAATAATCATCATAAAACTAATATTATTACCTATTTACGTTTATTTTACATGATAAATATGAATTTTATGTGATTTTAGACACAGTAGCAAAAAGAGTTATTTAGAATGATTATTGATTAAAACAATTAATTGGCGTATGATAGCACTAGTTTAATAATTGGAGGGAAAAATGACAGTTAATCCATTAAAAGCGCAAGATGTTTGGAAAGATGTTGGTGAACATGTTCAATTCACTGTACTCAAGTTCAAGAGAATAGATCGCGCAAAAACACAAGCGGCAATTCAAGAATTTGCGGATCGCTCACAGGCAATTATTCGCTCGTTACGTATTCGTGATTCTCATTTGGCAACAGAATCAAGCTTGAAAGTTGCCATTGGATTTAGTGAAACAGCTTGGAAATATCTTTTCCCAAATCAACCTAAACCTGCTGAATTAGAAACATTCAGCGGCGTTAAGGGCCCAGAATACGAAATGCCTGCTTCCGCTGGTGATTTGTTTTTTCATATACGCGCTAGCAATGAAGCTGTTGTCTACGAGGCACAAACACAATTTATGCGTTTTCTAAAAAATATCACTGACGTAGTCGATGAAACTAAGGGATTCCGCTATTTTGAAGGACGTGCAATCATTGGTTTTATTGATGGTACGGAAGCGCCAGCTGTTGAAGATGCTGCAGGTTATGCGCTTATCGGAGATGAAGATCCAAACTTTACTAATGGATCTTATGCTTTTGCCCAAAAGTGGCGTCATAATATGGACTTTTGGGGCCAACTTAATAATGAAACACAAGAAAAAGCAATTGGTCGTGAAAAATTTACCGATCTAGAATTAGAAGATGATGACAAATTCAAAAATGCCCATAATGTTGCGTCAAAATTTGAAAAAAATGGTGAAGAACAAAAAATTGTTCGCATGAATGTACCATTCTCAGATCCAGCTTCGGGCAACACTGGCACTTATTTCATTGGGTATTCACGCTATTGGTCAGTTACCAAGGGCATGCTAACTAATATGGTCGACCAATCTGATTATTTACTCACTTTTTCAGATATTTTGTCTGGTCAACTTTTCTTTGTTCCTTCTCGCGATACTTTAGCTGACATCGCCGAAGGTGTTTATAATCAATAAAAAAAGTTACTTCAGTTCATTACTGAAGTAACTTTTTAGTTTAATAACTGGTCAAGTCCAATCACGAGGTGATCTAATTTTGTAACGGCATTTAATGACATTATGACACCTGGCACAAACGCAGCACGACTAGTTGTGCTTTGTGACAAGGTGAGTTGCTCATCAATGCCGCCAAAGTAAACTGTTTGTTGCGCAATATAACCTGGTAAACGCATCGCGTGCACAGGCACATCGTCAACTCTTTCGCCACGCGCTTCACCAACACTTGTTTGTGCTGGTGCTTTTTGTCGTGAACTAGCAATCATTCGTGCAGTCTGTTTTGCAGTGCCTGATGGTGAGTCCACTTTTTTGGGGTTATGTGCTTCAACAATTTCCACATCTGGAAAGTATTGCGCTGCCGTTTTTGAGAATTGCATTAACAATACAGCTGACAAACTAAAGTTTGGGACAATTAAAATACCATTTGTCGCTGAAGCTTTAAGGTGAGTGACTTGCGCATCGCTTAAGCCTGTCGCACCAATGACTAATGCCATATTATGAGCAATTGCGTACTGGGCGTTCTCATATACGGTCGCTGGTGTGCTCACATCAAGCCAGATATCTGCTGATACATCAATGTCTTCAAGAGATGTCCAAACTGGTATGTCACTATCATGCTGATGACCACTTAAAATGCCAACAATTTCATAATCGGCCTTGAGACCATTTTGAATCGCCTCACCTAATTTGCCGAAACCACCTGCTAAAATAATTTTTGTCATGAATTCTCCAATAAATCATTCAGATGTGCCTTTTCAGCTTCAGCCAAGGCTAAAATAGGCAATCGAACATCTTTTCTAATCAAACCAAGATCAGCCAGTTTTGTTTTAACTGGTGCTGGAGATGGGTAAGCAAACAATGCATTCATTCTTGGCGTCAAATACCGTTGCAACCTGCCGGCTTCTTGCCAATTATTTGTAGCCATCGCTTTAAATAACGCTGTCATCTCATCACCATATAAATGTGAAGCAACTGAAATAGTACCCGCTCCACCCACAACGTAAGCTGATAAGGTCATCGCATCTTCACCAGTATAAACTGAGAAATCAGTCGTACCAGCAACTTCAGCTGCAATTAAATCAACCGAGGTTGTTTCTTTGATAGCGTTGATGTTCGGATGCTTTGCAAGCTTTAAAACACTATCTAGTGTCAAACCAACCACGGTACGGCCTGGAATATTGTAAAGCATGACTGGTTTGCTAGCGGCGTCTGCGATGGCTTCAAAGTGGGCGATCATCCCTGCCTGACTGGGCTTATTGTAGTAAGGTGTAACCGCTAAAATACCATCAACGCCTGTAATAGCGCTTAATTCGCGCGCTGCCATAACAGACTCTTTAGTATTATTAGAGCCAGCGTTAGCAATTACTAAAGCACGGCCACTAACTTGTTGGACAATATGCGTGGTTAAAGCCAGCTTTTCTTCGTGAGTTAATGCAGGGGATTCGCCGGTTGTACCTGCAACAACAAAACCTTGCGTACCATGCTGCAACAAATGTTCTATCAAACTATCCAACGAGTCATAATCAATACTGTCATCGGCTGTAAACGGTGTTACAATTGCGGTGATTAAACGAATATTTTCGTACATTTTCAATCTCCTTGCGACATGCGATAAACTAAAAAGGATTTAAGGGCCAAAAATCCGGGCATCAGTGCTGCTTCATCAATGTTAAGCTTGGCGCTATGAAGTGGATGGGAATCGTTTACGCCTAAGCACAACATCACGCCAGGAATATGCTGTAATAAATACCCAAAATCCTCGCCCGTCATAGCAGGTTTGGCTAATTCAAAGTTGATATTGTCATCTTCCGTCATGTAATTAATCAAGTTTTCAGCCAATTTTGGATCATTTTCCACTGGTAAATAACTACCACTTTCTAGCGATACTTCAATAGTCAAATCGTTGGCTAAAGCAATACCATCCGCTATTTTTTGAATGCGTGACATCATCGTTTTCAATCCAGATAATGTCATGCTACGTACTGTACCTTCCAAATGAACACGATCTGGAATAACGTTATTTGCGAAGCCGCCTTGAATTGTGCCAATACTGACAACGCCACCTTCAATTGGATCAACACCACGCGAAACAACTGTTTGTAACGTTGTAATTAACTCCGCAGCGCCTAAAATTGGATCATGAACCAAGTGAGGATAGGCTGCATGACCGCCTTGGCCAATTACATCAACCTTTAACTCAGCAGTACCAGCAAATAAAGTGCCTGCTAACGTACTCAAAGTGCCAGCAGGCAAATCAGGTTGATCATGAATACCATAGAATTCATCTGGTCGCCATTGACCTTCAAATAAATTCAAGTCATAGGCTAATTTTCCACCACTCTTTTCTTCTTCTGCTGGTTGGAAAAAGATAATGACATGATCTTCTGGCTGATGTTCACTAAAATATTTAGTAATGGCTAAGGCCAAACTCATGTGAACATCATGCCCGCAGGCATGCATGCGACCATCATGTATTGAGGAAAATGGTAGCTGTGTGTCTTCTGTAATTGGCAAAGCATCAATATCTGATCGATAACCAATTGTTCTTTTAGGATGGGAACCCTCAAATCTTACTAACAAAGCTGTCGGTAATTCTGGCACCTCCCGTATGGTCATAAAATCAGTCTGCCATGACTGAACTTTTTTGAGCAAATAATCATGTGTTTGAAATTCGGATAAAGCTAGTTCTGGTATTTGGTGTAATTCACGCCGAAATGTCTGTATATCTGCTTCAGAAACTGTCATTAAAGACTCCTTAGTGCATCAATTAAAGCGGTTTTTTGTTGCGTTTGTTCATCGATTGTTTTGATTACTTTGGCAGGTACACCAGCAACCACCGTGTTTGCCGGTACATCTTTGGTGACAATCGCACCAGCAGCAACAACGGCACCATCACCAACTTGCACACCTTCAATGACAACCGCATTTGCACCAACCAAAACATTATCTCCAACTCGCACAGGTTGGGCAGATGCTGGCTCAATCACACCCGCCAGTACGGCACCAGCGCCGATATGTGAATTTTTACCAACAATTGCACGGCCACCAAGGACGGCTCCCATATCAATCATTGTCCCCGCGCCAATCTCGGCACCAATATTAATGACGGCACCAAGCATAATCACAGCTGAATCACCAATGCTAACTTGATCACGAATAATAGCGCCAGGCTCAATTCGAGCATTGATAGCCTTTTTGTCCAGCAACGGTACTGCTGAATTACGTGAATCATTTTCAATCAAAACACTATCTTCTGGCAAATTTGAAATCAATGGCGCAACATCAGCCCAATCACCAATTAATTGACCAAAAATATCATTACCAAAATGTTTGACTTGGTCTGGCACCTCAGCATCAAGTGATCCTTTATAGGTCACTTTCACAGGTGTTTTTTTGGGTGCATTTGCAATAAAGTTGATCAAACGTTGTGCTTCATTTTCAGGCATTCTACTATTCTCCTAAAGTATAATCTCGGTCTAACGACACTAAATGTTCAAATGTTTCTCGTTCTACAACCAATTGGTGTTGGCCGTTTTCGACAAATACCACTGCTGGTCTGGGATTACGATTATAATTCGAGGCCATGGCATAACCATAAGCACCCGTTGCATTTACCGCTAAGATATCCCCTAGTTTTGTGGCTGGTAAAGCTTGTTGCCAGACTAATACATCACCAGATTCACAATATTTACCAGCAACTCGAACGACTTCTTCAGTTTGGGCATTCGGTTGATTAGCTAACACTGCTGTGTAATTAGCTTGATATAACGCCGGTCGAATATTATCACCCATACCACCATCAACGGCCAAATAATGGCGAATATCAGGAATGTCTTTTCTTGAGCCAATTGTATACAGTGTTTTCCCAGCTGGTCCAACAATTGAGCGTCCAGGTTCAATCCATATTTCTGGCATTTTCCAATCATATTCAGCAGCTTTTGCTTTCAATACACGAATAATAGCCTGTGCAAATTCACTTTCAGGTAACGGCTTATCCTCATCAGTATATTTAATACCAAAACCACCACCGGCGTTAATCACTTCAGGTTGCCACCCCCAAGCATTAGCCGTGTCAGCAAGGAGCGCAGCGTTTTGTTCAAAACCAGTAACATCAAAAATTTGTGAACCAATATGTGCGTGCAAACCACGTAAGTTTAAATGATCATCATTGATGGCGATGTCAAAAGCCTCTTTCGCCTGCCCAGATATTAAATCAAAGCCAAATTTACTATCTTGCTGACCCGTACTGATAAACTCGTGTGTATGTGCTGAAATGCCAGGCGAAATTCGTAACAGAATGTCCTGTTTAATGGCATTTTTTTCAGTAATTTCAGAAAGTAATTTTAGTTCTAAAAAATTATCGACAATGATGGTTCCGACACCTTCTTTAACAGCAAATGTCAATTCGTCATAACTTTTATTATTACCATTAAAACTTAAATGCGCTGCTGGAAAGCCAGCAGCTAGTGCTGTATATAGTTCACCACCAGACACCACATCTGCATGAATGCCTTCCTGAGCAACAACTTGATAGATTGCTTTTGTGGCAAATGCTTTTCCAGCATAACTAATCACAAATGGAATCTTTTCTTGTTCAAATACTTGCTTAAAAGCACGGATTGTCTGTCTGATATGACTTACATCATAAACATACAGCGGTGTACCATACTTTTGCGCTAATTCAATAGTGTCGACGTCTTCAATTGTTAAATGCTGATTCGTATTCGTTGGATAACTCATGCTTTCCCCTTATTCACAATAAAAAGCCATTAGTCTGAGCCTCACGGTCACAGTCTAACGGCTTTTTAATTTACCAATTTTGACAGTTGCCATAGCTCATCGCACGTGTGCGACAGTCTAACGGTTCTTAACCCTTAGCCCAACACGTTTCATTTGTAGATAAAACGTATTTCGGCGACGTCCCCTAACCTACCATCAACCCCTACAAGAGCTCCGGCAGGCGCAATGTCAATCGCAACCTCTATGTGAAATATATAAGTATTTTTAACTATTATCCCTTGAAAATTAGAAAATGTCAAGGTAATTATTTACTTGTCTTTAATCTTAACTTATAACCTTGTTTTGTGAACAACATATTGATTAAAATTCTTGATCAATAAATGTTAGCCCAAGCTCTTTACCATAGCGTCTTATTGTTGATTCTGTTAAGTTCATTTTAAAAGCTAAATCAATGTAACTAGTCATCCCTTGATTAAACAAAACTTGCATTTGCGCTTTTCTTTCATCTTTTCCGATAGCTGATTCAGTGCCTAATGCTTTAATGTCACGCCCAACCATGCCTGTTTCAGGTTCACTAATTGGTTGATGATCACGTTTATCACGTTGACGCCATGCTTGTGCTGCGGCTTTTTCATCTAGTCGTGTGACTTTGACTGACATATCGTCTTCACTTGGTTGTTTACTAAAATGATAGTTTAATCCCACTTGTTATTAGTCCTTTCACTCATGATTGTTGGCGCGAGCCAATATGTCTGCACCATTAATTGGTGACACAATCCCATTATGGTAGACTACCTTTAATAAATCTTCACCAGGTTCGTTTTGAGAAACAGTGATGATCTTTTGCTCACGTTGAATGACTTTCAAACGTCCTGATTTTGATGCCTTTGAGACATCAGTTTTAGGCTTTTTTTGAATGTTGAGATGATCACCGTTGGATTTCTCGGCATACGCGGCTTTAATAGCAAAGCGTTCAGTATCACGTGTAAATCCTTCTTGTAGCAAACCACCACCAGAACCAACGACCAAATTATCAGCTGACCACCCTTCTGCCAGTAGCTTTTCATAAAGTGATACGATGGTATCAGCTTTCATACCGTCGCCCTGAATGATACCAACATTATGTTTAATCACGCGATAGCCTTTATCGTTTGTTTCCGTACCAAAAATGTCAGCCAAACAACTTAATACCTCTAAATCAATCTGTTCAGGATCACCGGAATCAGGACGCAACACTATTCTACCTGAACGTTTCATGATTCTTGACTTCATTGAATCAGATCCAATCACATTTTTGACAAAGTTGATGGCATCATAAGAATCTATCACGATCGACAAAACAGCATCTTCTGGTGCACGATCAAGTTGCGCATTCACGTAATCAAATTCACCTTGTCCATCACCATAAGCAGTTGCAACCGAATGTTCGGTCGCCCAAACGGACAAAGCCCGACCCGCAATACCATATACATTCTCAAAGTATTGCGACGCCGCCAAATTATCGGATCCTTGAAAATGTAACAAGTGCGCAGCGCCACCGCGTTTGCCAGATTCCAAACTCGTAGCACCTCGTAGTCCAAAATCATTCACCGCTAAAAACAAACCATCAACTGAACCAGACTGCTCAAACAATGGCCGCAAACGTTTTTTTATCACCATAGAATTAGTGGCAATTGTCGTTGGATACCAGACATGCATTAAAAGGGCTTCCAAAGCATTCAACGTTGTGGCAAACCACGGTGCTGTCGTTTCAATTGTAAATAACGCATTCCCCGTTGGCACAGTCATGCCTTCAGGTAATGCCTTGATAGTGACAGGAAAGTAGCCCAAGTCACGAACTTTTTCCCAGACAGCACGATTAAAGTAAGCCGATGTTCCAAATGTTTGTAAAGACATCTTTTCAGCTTCGTCTATCATATCATCAGTAATTTTGATATGAAAATAATCATGTAAAATCATCCCCAAACCAAACCAGCTTACTCGATCAAACTGACCACCTACGCGTGCTTCGCCATAAGAATATAACTTAGTAATATTATCAGGGTACTGTAAATGGTGGGTCAACTTATAAGCATCCGTCGCTATAATTAAATTTTCAGCCATGCTTTATCTCCGTCAATTCAGACGTGACAAGCATACGAGTCACGTCTGTAAACGTTTCACCACTATGGCGAATCAAGCGCCAATCATATTCTTTATCATCGTTAAATTCATCAATATAGGGTTCAAACTCACCATCAGTTTGTAAAATTAAATAGCCAGCAAAAGCGGCAACAAATTCTGACTCTGTTTCGACAATTCGTGTTAATTGATTGTTATCAAAAAAACCAACTGCTAATTTATCGGAGCCCCACTGACCTTCAAATGCCCATTTTAAGGTAATCCAATCTGACATTGTTATGCCAAGATTTAACAAATAGTCGACAGATAAACGAATGTGAATAGGGTGCGCTAGTTTTTGTGTCTCGATACCTTTGGTATCCAATTGTGCTGAAAAAATACCACTGAGCGCTTCTAGTTCACTGACCGTTGGCATGATGGTTTCATTTTCCCAAGCTAAAACGGTTTCACTTTCAACATCAAGTGCATCAGCAATTTCTTGACGGGTCATTTGGGTTAACTGTTGTAATTTTTCAATATTATTCATGTTTTCATCTCATACCACCGGCATTCCCGATGGGTCTATCTCATTTTCTTTCTATTGTAACACGAGAGCAATCATTACTTAATTGAATTTATCATAAAACCACCTGATATATTGGTATATC
>NZ_MOWQ01000044.1:0-11836 GCF_002095565.1 Leuconostoc sp. BM2
GAAGCGGCATCAAAATATGGGCCATTAGCTCAGTTGGTTAGAGCGCTGTGTTGATAACGCAGAGGTCCCAGGTTCGAGTCCTGGATGGCCCATGATTCAGGGGGAAGCAAGTGTTATGGTAACATAACGTTTGTTTCCTCTTTTTGTTTCCCCTTGTGTTTTCAGTAAAATTGTTTCATTTATTTTCAGAAAATCTGTTATAAAATATTATTTTCACAAGCAAATTTTAAAATTTCTTATTATTAAAGACTATATTGTCAACTTATTTGACAATATAATAAGAAAATAAAAAAAAATTTGCATACTTTGTGAAATCGTGGTAATCTTAAATCAACGGCTCAACGCTTACATTGTTTTCATGCAAACGCGCGCGGTGTTAAAATGATGAGGTTTCGCGCGACATGTATGATACAATATCCGGTCCGATTTTTGTGCCCACCTAGCGACATTTTTTGTTGTTAGTAGTTGAGGTATAATGAGATTGGAAAAATGGAAGAAAAATTATTTAACAAAGGCTTTTTAACGATTACGATCATCAACTTTATTGTTTACTTGGTGTATTATCTCATGATGGTAATCATTGCTGTAGTTGCGCATGATCAACTACATGCGTCATTTGGGCAGGCTGGTCTTGCATCAGGAATTTATATTATTGGTACGTTGATTGCGCGTTTAATCATGGGTAAGGAGCTTGAATTGTTTGGACGCAAGCGAGTTGCGCGATGGGGCGCAATCCTTTACTTAATAACGACAATAGCCTATTTAGCTGTTCCTACGATTGCTGTTCTCGATGGTGTTCGTTTGCTTAATGGTTTTGCATACGGTATGACTTCAACTGCTCTTAACGCAATTGTCACTGAATTTATACCAGAGAAGCGTAAAGGCGAAGGAATCAATTACTATGGTTTGAGTACAAGTTTGGCAGCGGCTATTGGACCATTCATCGGTTTGTTGTTATTGAATGCAACAAGCTTTCAGTTTATCGTTATTCTGTCAGCCATATTAATTGGCATATCAATGGTTGCTTTGTTCGCGGTTAAAATTAATAATGTTACTTTGTCCGCAGCACATCTGGCTGAATTAAAGTCATGGAAAGTTTCTAGTTTTATTGAATTTAAAGTGTTATTGATTGCCGGCATCGGATTTCTAATGGGCCTTTCTTATTCATCAGTTTTGGCATTCTTGGCTTCTTACGCAGAGACATTGCATTTAGTTGCTATTAGTTCATTTTTCTTTGTGGTATATGCTGGTATTGTAACCTTGACGCGTCCTATGACTGGTAGAATCTTTGATCGCTTTGGTGAAAATTACGTGATGTATCCTAGCTATTTGTTCTTGGCATTTGGATTAGTAATTTTAGCGTTTGCGCATAATGGTTTTGTATTGTTACTATCTGGTGCGTTTATTGGCTTGGGATATGGTACATTTATGTCAAATGGACAGGCTGTCACACTTAAACTTGTCACTAGCCACCGAATTGGTATTGCTCTTTCGACTTATTTCATTGGTTTGGATTTGGGATTAGGCGTTGGCCCATACGTGTTAGGCGCGTTGCACAATTCGCTTTCATTCCGCGAGTTGTATTTGGTATCAGCAGTTATTCCGATTGTTTCGGCAATTCTTTACTTGCTATTCTACCGCCCAAATAAAGCAAAAAAAATAACTCAAAAAGTAACTAAACGTGAATTAGCTTAAAAAAAACGCATCAAAATATGATGCGTTTTTTACTATCTTCAATTAGACAAGCCAATCATCTAAACTTTCGATTTCGTGGGTTGGTTTGATTGCTACTTGGTCAATTTGATCGTGAGTTGATAAACCTGAATAAACTAATAGTGTATCAATGCCGGCATTGATACCAGCTAAAATATCGGTATTATAGTTGTCACCAACCATAATAACGTCTTCTTTGGCAATTTTTAGTTTTTGCAAAGCGCCAGTCATAATTGGTGTCTGAGGCTTCGCAATAACAGTTGGGGTGATCTGAGTAGCTGTTTCAATGGCGGCGACAATGGCACCAGCTCCAGGAATCATACCGCGTTCATTAGGTAAATTAGTATCACGATTGGTGGCAATAAATTTAGCACCATGCTGGATTGCTAAAGTTGCATACATCAATTTATCATATGTAAATGCACGATCTAATGCTGCTACAACAAAATCAGCATGTTCGTCTTGTACCAAATCAAATCCGGCGTCTAAAAGTGCTTCTTCAAGTCCAGTCTCGCCAACAACCAAAACCCGTGTTTGCTGTGGGGTTGCCAATTGTTTCAAGTAATCGGCCGTTGCCATGGCGCTGGTGTAAATTTGATCAATGGTGGTGTCAATTTGATGATTAATCGTTAAGTTAGCAGCAACGTCAGCCGGACTTTTGGTTGAATTATTCGTAACAAATAAATAAGGAATATTGGCTGCTTTTAAACGATCAATAAATCGTTTGCCTGATGCAAATTTTTTAGATCCTTGGTAGATAGTGCCATCAAGATCGATAAAATAGGCTTTGTATTTTGACATGTTTAATCTCCATTTAACATTGAATGACTATATTATACACATCAACAGTAGTTGATATCAAACAACGAATCAACGGACTTCTCTCCAAATCTCAATCTCCCTAAAATAAAATCTCCTAAATATCGTCCGCCCGCAAGAGATTGCGGGTTTTCGTTTTAGTTATGGATTTATTTTATGTTTATTTGATGGAAAGCGGGTAAAATATAATTATACTGTTAATGTTCAATGCTTATAGTAGACACTAATCATATCAGCACAGAGGGGGGCTTATGGCAAAAAAATATAGAACACCACCTTTTTTGACACCATCAGCAATTGTGTCATTAATTGTTGCAATTAGTGCGGCAAATTTGGCTGTTAACGTTGCAACAGGTACAACAGAAGGTGGACGGACATCATCACGGTCAGTTAGTACCAATTCGTCCTCGACAACTACAAGTAAAAATACATCGACAACAAGTAGCGATAAGTCATCTAGTGATGACTCATCATCTGAGAGTAGTGACACCTCATCATCAGTTACGCCCTCTTCGTCTTCAACTTCAAGCGCAACTTCATCGGAAACTTCTAGCACAACAACCTCTTCATCGTCGTCAAGTTCGTCGTCGAGTCAAAGTTCGAGTTCTAATGCAACTTCTACAAGTACTTCGGAGGACAGCCAATAATGTTTACATTGCTTGACTTAGTCAATCATTACCTTGGCTATTTTACTACTAATTCTAAAGTAAAAGGTCGTATTTATACTGCAGTTGGTGCCATGGGCGTATGGTATCTACTCTATCTAGCATATCGTTTTTTTGTAAACGGTCGTATTCTAAGGGGGAGTTTATTAGTAGCTATTTTCTTAGTCTTATTGTATTTTGTTATTTTAAATGTGTTGTATTTTTTTACCAAAAAAACAACGAAATGGGATATTTCGCCTAAAATAGAACAAATTGTGGGGCAGCCGCATGAAGAAAGTACACAAGCAGCAGCGAGTGTGATTATTCCAGCAAATGGACTGTACGAGCGGCAAGATGTTATGAACGGCGTAATTGATAGTAATTTACAGCAAAGAACCAACATTGAAGCGATTGCTCGTGAAATGACCGATTTGAATTTAATCGCACAAGACTATGGTCACTTAGGTGAACAGGCCCAACGACAAATTATTGCACAAAAAGGTGTGATTAATGCCAATCATCCAGGGACAATATTACCTTATTTTGATATGCAAGAAGCTGATGGCACATTGACAATATTTGGTGGTATCAATCAGTTGCAGGCTCGCGAACTTGGGAATGTATCTCGCGTGGGTCTGACACCAACGGATCAAGCATTGTCACATTATCGTTTGGCCGTTGCTTCCGTAGTTCTGACTGGTGGACCAAGTCATGTTGCTACGAGAAGTGAACTCATCGATGATCAACAACCTTATCAAATTAAAGTTGAAATTGCTTACATGAGGCGTTCTTAACACAAAAAAAGCGCCTATGACAGCGCTTTTTTCATGTGAATATGTTGAATACCAGCCTCGATGAACTCTTCGCCAAAAGCAGAAAATCCTAAGCGATCGTAGAAACCGCGTGCCTGAACTTGTGCGCCTAATACTAATGTTTTTATACCGTATTCAGGGGCAAGTTGTTCAATATAGGCAAATAATTTGCTACCGAGACCCTTGCCACGCGCAGGATAGAGTGTGGCTACACGTTGAACATGCCAAGTTGTTGCGGACTCTGGTAAAACACGAGCAGTTGCTGCTAGTTTGCCATCAACATATGCTACGATATGAATCGCTTCTTCTTCGGCTGACGGATCATCCATCTCGTCAGCAATAGCAACGCCTTGTTCGATAACAAAAACGGTTTTTCTAATTATGAGGGCGTCAGCTTGAATTGGACCGAGCCCTTTTTGATGTTTAATTTATATTGTCATGATACAAGTATAGCAATATTTAGAGCGAGTGACCATATAAATTGGTATAATGAAACTTATGAAAAATTTTTTTAAAAAATTTTGGCACCAGACGCTGGCGCCAAAAAATTGGCTAGCACAATTGAATACACGACTTGGATTTTTCACATGGTTGGTCGTCTTATTCACATTGAAAGCTATTTTGGCGTACGGTGCTGATTTTGATTGGCTACACGTTTCTGATCCATTGCAAGTCGTTCTCATGTTATTGAATCCAATCGGGTTTACCATGATTTTGTTTAGTTTGGCCTTATTTATCAAGCCCAAACAGATTTACTATGGAGCATTATTACTAATTGATACAGCGATGACAACGTTGTTGTATTTAAACGTCATTTATTTTCGAGAATTTTCAGATTTCATGTCCATTAATACCATGTTGGGGTACAATACCGTTAACCAAGGTGGTAAAGCAGCCGGGGCCATTTCTTTCGGGATACATGATTTTTTATTTTGGATTGATTTAGTGATTTTAATTGGCCTGATGGTCTTCCGGAAAATTAAGTTTGACCAGCGGCCATTAAAACGTTTGCAACCATTTAAACTTTTTACCATTGGTGTTTTTGTATTGGTGGCAAATATGTTTTTGGCAGATGTCGATCGGCCACAGTTATTAACACGTCAATTTGATCGTGAATATATGGTGAAATATTTGGGTATTGGGCCATTCACGATTTATGATGCGATTAACACATACCAGACTAGTCAGGTTCGTAAAAGTGCAACGCCATCTGAATTGACAGCTGTTCAAAAATATATTAAGAAGAATTACGCGGCGATTAATCCAGAATTTTATGGCAAAGCTAAAGGCAAGAATGTCATTGTGATTCATTTGGAAAGTTTCCAACAAATGTCACTGGATTTGAAAGTTAATGGTCAAGAAGTCACACCTTTTTTGAACAGCTTATATCACAGTAAGTCGAGTGTTTCATTTGACAATTTTTTTAATGAAGTTGGACAAGGTAAGACATCAGATGCAGAAAATATGCTAGAGACCTCTACTTTTGGATTACCACAAGGCTCACTGTTTTCTAAATTAGGAGATGATCAGACTTTTCAGGCAATGCCTGCTATTTTGAATCAGCGTGCTGGTTATTCAAGCGCAGTATTTCATGGTAACATTGGTAGCTTTTGGAATCGTAGTACAGTTTATAAACATATGGGATACCAAAATTGGATTTCCGGTGATTATTTTGATTTAACTGGTAAAAAAGCGACATCGTGGGGACTGAAGGATAAACTATTATTCCAGAACTCTGTTCCTTATCTAGAACGTTTGCAGCAGCCGTTTTATGCTAAATATTTGACAGTGACGAACCACACACCTTATACGCTAGATGCACAGGATCAAGATCCTAATTTCCAGACATCGAATACAGGCTCAACATTAGTGGACAACTATTTCATCACCAATCACTACCTTGATCAATCCGTGAAGGAATTCTTTAACTATCTCAAAAAATCAGGGTTGTACGATAATACTGCTGTTGTCTTGTATGGTGATCACTACGGTATTTCTAATACTGACGCGCCTTATTTGGCATCCGTGCTTGGCAAAAATGAGAGTAACTGGAACGATTTAGACAATGCTAATTTGCAACGGGTGCCACTGATTGTTCATATACCGGGCATGACAAATGGTTATATTGATCATACTTATGGTGGTGAAATTGATGTTGCGCCTACATTAGAGCATTTGCTTGGCATCAGTACAAAGCGGTATATTCAGTTTGGACAAGACTTGTTAAGCAAGCAGCACGTACAAATAGTTGCATTCCGTAATAAAGACTGGATAACACCAGAATATGCTAGTTTGTCTGGGCGAATTTGGAATACAAAAACGAATCAATTAATTGAATATCCTGACAAAAAATTGCAGACTAAACTTAATAAGATTCAAAGTTATGTGAATAAAAAATTGAATATGTCAGATAATTTGAATCAAAAGAATTTATTGCGTTTCTATACACCAAAAGATTTTAAGGCTGTTGACCCGTCGAAATATGATTACAGTAAAGACAGTACAGTCAAACGGTTGAAAAAGATTAACCAAAAATTAGGGACAAAATCCACAAGTTTGTTGTCTAAAAATGGTAACCGCTCGACTCTGAGTGATTACATCACTGATGCACCAGAGTCGCGTGATAAAGCGACAGATACAACAAGATTGTTGCCACGAAATGTAGATGATTGGAGTGGAAATTAATGAAATTGGGAGCAAAAATATGACTAAGATTCTTGTTGCCCTTGAAAACATTGGTCTTGGGGGCATGAAGCGTGCCACGACTGTTGTTGGTAATGCGTTGGCACAACAGCACAACGTAGTATATTATAGTTTTTCTGATTTACCACCTTTTTATACACTATCAGCGGATTTATTGGTTGCAAAGAGGCCCTTAACACTAGCCAACGATGCAAAGCCTTATGTCAAATATGCTGAACAAATTCAAGATTTTATTAACATTGCACGGGAATTCGATGTGGTAATTTTAGCAGGTGGTTTGTTGTCTAGTTTTGCTGCTGTGATGAAGCCACAATTACCTGACACACAGTTAATTGGTTGGATGCATAACAATGTGACGACTTACAAAAGTCAGTACTATGCTGATATGCAGACTGAATTTGAGGCAGGTTTGCGGGCACTTGATACTGTCGTTGTACTGACAGACTATGATTTGGCGGGCTTTAAGCCCTATAATCAACACGCTGTCAAAATATGGAATCCGTTGACCATAACACCAAATGGACGCGCTGATTTGACACAACATATCATTGCCTTTACAGCTCGGATTGCGATTCAGCATAAAGGCATTGATTTCGCTGTGCAACTAGCATCTAAACTACCTAATGATTGGCGTTTGGCAATTGCTGGTAATGGGCTACCAGAAGATATGGTAACGTTTCAAGAATTGATTGAAAAATATGCGGCTCAAGATAAAATTATTTATCGTGGTGGACTAAAAGACGAAGCTTTGCGACAGCATTACCGTGATGCTAGTATTTTCTTACAGACTTCTCGTTGGGAAGGATTGCCGTTGGTTTTGGCTGAAGCTATGAGCTTTGGTTTACCGATTGTCGCAATGAAAAATACGGGTTCTGCAGAAGTGCTAGATGACGGGGAATACGGCATTTTAGTCGAGAATGGTGATGTCGATGGTTTGTTAGCAGCTATTCAGCCACTATTAAACACTCAAAAAGAGCGCCAACATTATGCTGATATCTCACTACGACGAGTTGAAGATTTTGAGATAGGCCCAATTTTAGAACAGTGGCAGGCTTTGTTTTAATTAATTAATGTGCTATATTTAAATAGATATTAGGCGTGTTTTTAGCAACTTAGTTGACAAAGAACACTATTTTTAGAGGCACAAATATGAATTTTGACAAAGAAAATTTTAAAAAACCGTCTCTTGATCATCTACAATTTCGCATTGGTGAACTAGCACGTATGACGAATATATCGACACGGCAACTTCGCTATTGGGAAAAGCAAGGATATGTTCAAGCGATAGATCGAGAAGATGAACAAGAATCTCGATTATATGGGTTTCGTGCGTTTGTTAAAGTTGCGATTATCAAACAAAACTTAGATGATGGTGATAGTTTACATGAAGCCGTTGATAAGGCTAATGAACAGCTTGAAAGTGCTATGATTATCCACCATATTATGAAGAAAGCCTTCCAAGGTATTGAAGAATATGAAGGACGTGTTGTGGTCAACTTGGGCTATTTTGATGACGCTGAAACGCAATTGCTGTATGTTTATCTTGAGTCTGGAAAAGTAAAGTATCGGGTTGTTGATAAACGTGAGTTTCCAATTACGAAAAAAAGCCAGTTACTATAACAGGTTCCATTTAGAATTGTTATAATAATTGGCTTTTTATTTGAACATTTTTGGTTGAACGCGAAGTAAAACAATCAGTACAATGACAGTCAAAAGGATTTGTGGGACAACGTAAGCTTCGTTGTAAATCAGTGAATAGAGCCAAGGATTTTGCCCTTTAGGAGCAAAAGCGCCGTAAAAGAAACCACCAGCCAAAAAGGAACCAAAAAAGCGACCAAAACCACCAAGTACGGCGCCAAGTGATACCAATACCATTGCTTGTTTTGTTGTATTTCGACGGAGTGCATATTTTAATTGGCTCGTGCACAATCCGCCGAGACCAACCAATGTATAGGCAAAGAAGTAGTCGAAAAATACTTGTAGTGGATTTAAATAATATGGATTTAAAATAAAAGTCACCACACCAACAATTAATCCAGTCACCATACCGGCTTTTACACCATGTCGGTAGGCAACAAATAATATTGGGACCAATGACAAGGTCACGGCGCCACCTTGTGGCATTTTAAAAAGGGTCAGCCAATCGAAAACAACAGCCAAGGCGGCAAATATAGCCACTTCAGCGATGACGCGGGAACGAGAATTTTGCATAGATTTCATATCTCCAAAAAATAAAAGCGCAACCGTCAAGAGAGTTCACAGGTTGCGCCATTAATGAGCTAAACAATGTTATATCTCCCTTCGCATGCATTATCATGAGCAGGTTCGGTGGGTATATCTCAGCCATAGGGCACCCCAGATAATCTAAGTATAACGAAAATGACAATAAAGTCAAATTAAGGGAGCTAACCCTAAAGGTGTGGGCATTTATTATATGACAACATGGCAATATCAATTTAAAATAGCACCGCACAATGCCGGTCAATCAGTTAAAGCATTGTGGATAAAATGGCTTATTCCAAAGCGTATTCGTGGGGCTCTCAGGATTAAGCGACATTTTACCGTGAATGGTAAAGTGGTCCCGACTAGTTATTTTTTGGCAACAAATGATGTATTAGTGATGACCTTTGATCAGGATGATTTTAGGACGAGTAACTCTAATTATCGACCGAATCATAGTCAGAAAGTAGCAACTTTATTTGAAAACGATTATCTTGTGGTTGTCGATAAACCAGCGGGTATGAAAATGCATCCGCATTCACCAACAGAAGATGATACTTTGCTGAATTACGTTGCCGGTGATTTTCAAAGGCGCCATTTGGAAGTGGCCCCTTATATGGTACATCGAATTGATCGGGCCACATCGGGTGCCGTTATTATTGCAAAAACGCCTTTGGTAGTCCCAATACTTGACCAATTACTATCTGTTAAGGCAATTACACGGACTTATTTGGCATGGGTGAGTGGCGTGATGCCGACAAAACAGGGAATAATTGAAACACCAATTGGCATTGATGCACAAGACGACAGGAAACGTGCTGTCAATGGAACAAACGCACAATTTGCTGTGACACATTGGACTAATATACATACGGTTTATCAAAATTCTTTATTACGAATTCGTTTAGATACTGGCCGAATGCACCAAATTAGGGTTCATTTAGCTAGTGTAGGCCATCCAATAGTTGGGGATGACCTATATGGTGGGCGTCATATGCCAAGATTGATGCTGCATTCAGCTACCATTGAACTCCCTTTACCCTTTGATGGTGGCATTAAAACGATTACAGGTCCATTGCCTGATGATTTTCCACGACAATTGCGTTAATAAAAAAAGAAGCTCACGACGAGCTTCTTTTTTATTTAGGATTAGGCTTCTTTTGTAACGCTCTTGTTGAAGAAGTTAGCGGCAAATGCTGCCAAAGCGCCACCTAGTAGATCAGCCACTAGGTAAACCCAAACGTGACCAAGTGCTTTACCTTGAACAAAGATTGCAGGACCTAAGGCACGAGCTGGGTTGAAAGCGCCACCGGTAATAGGTAACGCAACAATGATTAGGACTGCTAACCACAAACCGATAATCAATGGGGCAGGGACATTAGCCAATTTAGTGACAATTGAAATGACCAAAACAAACAAGAAAGTCAAAATCAATTCAAAGGCAAAAGCGTACCAGCCTTGCCCGTCAGCAAAGTTAGTTTGACCAAGACCAGCCAAAGTAACGAATTGTTTGACTGTCATTGATTGACCTGACAAAGCAGTTGTAACGGATGTTGACTTTAGATAAGCTGTAACGCCAAGATAGACAGCACCAGAAGCGACAATAGCACCAATCAATTGTGCTAATACATAGCCGACAAATTCGACCCATGACAAACGCTTTTGAATAGCCATTGAAAGTGATACGGCTGGGTTAAAGTGCCCACCAGAAATTTGACCAAAAGCATAAATGGCAACGGCCAATGCCAAACCAAATGAAAAACCAATTGTGATAGGTGATTGTGTCGTAATAGCTGAATAAACAACACTACCAGTTCCAAAGAACACTAACATAAATGTTCCTAGAAATTCTGCGATATACTTACGCATGAAAAATTCTCCTTGTGTGTAATATTACCAATAAATCCCATTATACACGTTTATTTCTAGAAACAAAAAAAGATTGACAATGTTAGTCAATCTTTATAAACTTTAGGCTTTTACGGCTTTTTCTTCACTGGTTTTATTGAAGTAATTAGCGGCAAATGCTGCCAATGCACCAGCGATTAGTTGTGCTGGAATATAGACTAACAGATGTTTCAGTGCCTTACCACCGACAAAAATTGCTGGTGACAATGAACGTGCTGGGTTGAATGATCCGCCTGTAATTGGCAAGGCCACAATGATCAAAACGGCTAAGAAAAGGCCAATGACCAAGGGAGCAGGGACATTAGTCAACTTTGTGACAATTGAAATCACAAGTACGAACAAGAATGTCAAGACAAATTCAAACGCAAAAGCGTTCAGACGTTCACCAGTGGCATAGTTTGCTTGACCCAAACCAACATAGGAAATAAATTGGCTGACGGTCATTGTTTGTCCAGATAATGCTGTGGAAACAGTTGAAGACTTCAAGTAAGCGGCAACACCACCGTAAACTGCTGCTGAAGCGACAATTGCACCAAGGAATTGTGCTACAATATAACCACCAAAATCAACCCACGTGAGTCTTTTTTGGATGGCCATTGACAACGAAACAGCTGGATTAAAGTGGCCGCCAGAAATTGGGCCAAATGTGTAAATGGCAATTGCTAAAGCAAGACCAAAGGCTAGCGCTACCGTTAATGGTGATTGTGTAGAAGCAGCAGAGTAAACAATACTTCCTGTTCCAATCCCAACCAACATAAAGGTGCCTAGAAATTCCGCGATATACTTACGCATGTAAGATTCTCCTTATCGGTATAAAAATTATCAACACTTACTATTTTACACGTTTATATTAATTGGTTATTAAAGAAATAGTAATTTTTAATAATTGAGGCAGATTGTAAAATTTAAGTTGAACATTTAAGTGGACAGAAAAACCCATCAAGGTCTTTAATGGTGTTACCACAACATTCCATTAGAAAGAAGGACCTTAATGGGCACCACTATTTTATCATTCCA
>NZ_MOWQ01000045.1:0-11817 GCF_002095565.1 Leuconostoc sp. BM2
AGCGAATACTAGGTATAAGCCAATTGGTAACATTGGAGGTAAGGACTAATTAAAGTTATGGCTTATATGTTTCGCTTCAATGCCAAAAAGGGGTCTTACATTTATCCAGCAAACAACAACGAATCAGTTCCTGAATCCAAAATGTATTTGAACGAAGGAACCACTTTTGAAAATAATGTGAAGCATAAAGAAGATATTATTATTACAAAATTGGGCTTGATGATACCGAAAAGCAAGGATTTAACATATTCTGAATTTTATCAAGAAATGAAATTGAATGAAACCCAACTTGTAAACTCGATAATGAAGGATCAAGATTTTGGTTACTAATTATTTTTATTCTGATTTAAAGTAAAATCTAGATATCCTACTATGCACTTGGTAAAATATCAGTATTTCACTAACTACAGATCGCATACTTTTTGGTACGTGAAAAGTTGATTTTTTTATGCACACAAGCCATGAAAATATACAAGTTTAAAAGACGTCTAACATTTTTGGTGTTAGACGTCTTTTAAATTAGTAGTTATGTAGCAATATTCTATTACTCAAAATTAACTTTCACACTTGTTTCTTTGCCAGTCGACTTGAAAAGTGTGGTGTAATAATCCTTAGCCGAATCCTGAATCATGTCTTTGTATGTTTTTAAGTAATGTTTTTGTTTACTACTTGAAAGTGCTTGAGAAACAAGTTGTCCCGTATCTACGTTTTTTGTTGATGCACTTAAAACATTGCCACTGTCATCATAAAGTTGGTAAGGGTTTTTCTTATCTAATTCGACACCAATAACGTCGAATTTAGGTACTGTAATATCAACTTGGTTCTTATCATTATATTTAATCTTAACTGGCTTTTTGATTCCCAACTTAGCATCATAGTTTAAAATAATTATCGCTTTTTTCTCTGTTAGTGGTACCCCTATGTGAGTCCATGGTATTTTAAGATTATTTTGTCTTGTTTCGATATCTTGTATACCGACATTCAAAAAAACATGTTCATCAACTTTTTCAAGGTTCTTAACCATGGTAGCTGTAGTTGACTGACTGGTTTGAATTCCTGCATCTTGATTATTGAAAAGGCTATTTAATTTAAAACCAGCAATCAAACCGACAATTAAAATAACAACCAACAAGACCATGATAAGCCATGTATTAGTTCTACTTTTTCGTCTAAACATCATTATAGTTGTACCCGCTATATATATTATTTTTTGTTAACGAATTTCATGACTAATCCAAAAATTACCAATCCAACAAAAGCCAGTGTAGGACTTAAAAATAGTAATCCAAACAATACCAAAACCAAAATAATAGTTATCGCTTTTTTCATCTCGCACTCCAGTAACTTCTATCAATTACATATTACTATATCATATTATAGGATTTCACTAAAAACAATAACTAGAGTTTTCCTATCTACTCATTATCTTCGTATTGACGCTTCAAAATGCTTATTTCGGGCTTCAGTTTCTCATTGGCAATTGGCAACGAGAAAGGACGAAGGTAGGGTAGTTGATTACCAAAAATTTGATAATAATGATCAAGATCACCACTGGCAAATGCTTCTATATAATCATGTAATCCAGAATTGCCACCGATATCTTCTATTAATCCATAGCCCGATCCTCCAGTGACCCTAGGAATGTCATGCAACATTATTTCTTTTGTTTCTATTGATTCAACGTTTAAAGAAATCTTCCAATTATCTCCGAAGTCGTACTGAAATTTAAATTGATTGTTGAGATTTGAAGACGAAAAAAATTGATTCAAATTTGTTTCTATGACACTATAATGCTTACTAAGTGTTACGAATTCTGGTAAATCCATTTCTGGTAATAAATAATAGTAAGATTGCTGATGATTAAAAAGTTCAAAACTCTTTTGAAAACCAAATAGGTGGAAGCCTTCTAATCCAAAAGCAGATATTAAGGTATAACCCAAATATGCAAGTGAGCGTTCCGCATTAATCAAAATCGTTCGACCAATGACTGGTTGAAAATCATCGAGTTTAGCTTCAATTTGATAGATTGTATGAGTGGCCATTGTTTATTTCTTTCAAGTTATTTTTGTTTGTTAAAAATAAGTTTAGCACATCATCCTTAAGGCTAGTATAAATTTATAAGACTGAGATTATTGCTACACTATACTGGGGTTTATTGCAGTTAATTGTTGATAAATAATTTTACTTAAGAAATGCCTTGACATTAGCAAAGAAATATTATAAATTTAATTCAACAAATAAATTACGTGTTATATCAAGAGCTAGTGAGTGGTTACACACTTTGACCTAGCAGCAACCTGCCAATTGGTAAGGTGCTCCACTGTAAACGGATATACGTCACTTAACCGTGTTCGTATATCGAGCACGGTTTTTTTGTGGCAAAGTCCCAGTGACGTTAAACAGGAGAAATAGATGTCAAGTATACTAGATGATCAACTACGATTAATGGCTTTAAAGCAATACGGGTTAATTGAATCAATTAAAACACCCGACATTTCTGAAGCAGATTTAACATTAATACTGAAAAATACAGAAAATGAAACTATTGAACAATTAGCAACTGAACAGCTGCAACATCTTAATAGTCAGGCCATCCAAAATAATTTGAATTTGTATCACAAATTCTATGATTTGAAAGGTATGGCAGCTTACAGGGCGAGAACACAAAGTGTTCTCGAACTGAAAAACAGATATAAGAAAGCTAATCCTGATGAAAAAGTTAAAATTCTGGATATTTTACATAATGCTCATTAATGTGATGGAACACTCAAACCAGGATTTTTTGTGTCTGTCGTGATATCAGGTGCTGTTTAAAAACCAAATTAGATTATTAATTTGATAGAACCCAATCTTGCTCAATTAACATGGTCAATTTCCATTGATTAGTGGCATAATATAATTAACTTAACTTTGGAGAAAATTGAGAATATGGAAGAGAAAAGTGTCATTAGTACTGCTAACGAGATTGTTCTAAAAAATACAATAGGTGACGAACTAAGTCTCATTCGGACGGCCCCTAGTAATTTGAAGTCTGATGGTTTTCAGGAAATTTTAATTAACAGTGAAGTGATTGGTAGTTCAATATATGGGTTGAGCAATTTAACCCAAACTTTAAATTTTTCCACTGAGGGCCTACACCTCTTTACAAACACGGTACCAGTAACACAATTGAAGCAGTATGCTAATCAAACATTATCCTCAATGGTGAAAGGTGATGGGGGAAAAATAATTAGTCATTCTGGCTTTAAGCAAGTTGGTACATTATCGTCTACCCTGGCTAACCCCGCAGTAGCCTTAACTGTTTTGACAACAGTTATTATCAAGCAACAGTTCAATCAAATCAATCAAAAGATTGACGATATTGCTACAAAGTTAGATAGCGTTATTGGTATGATGCACGCCGAAAAATTGGCTGTATTACAGACTATCGATGCACGAATCAAAACAATTACACAGCAAGAAAATATTTCGTCAGCTAATATACAAGAACTAAGCCACTTGGCAAACGAAGCACAAATTATTTTCAGACAATACAGTATTTTACTTAACCAATTTGATCAGTCGAAACTTTTAAAAACAAAAGGGTTAAATGATGCGGCCAAAATTGCATATATGTTAAAAAATGTTCAAAATAGTGACTTAATGATGGATTTCAAAATGGCCTATTTTGCGGATTCTTTATCCTGGTTGGTCAGACTCACTATTATTACGTCGTTAGTTAAAACAGGAACTGATTCAAAAACTATTGAAGAACGAATTGATACATTCAAGAGAGAGTATGAATCGAGTTTTTCTAATCATGCCATTGATTATATTGAAAAAATAAAACAACCTATTATTGAGAGAGCACTCAACGTCATTACAAAAACCGACACGATTGGTGACGTTGGTACTAAAGCGGTTGAAGCATTAGGGCACGTTACAGACAAAATTCCTGGGAAAGCAACAAAATTTCTAGGAAATAAATCACAGGCCTTCAAAAAGCATTCAGAGACAATCAAAGAGAATGCTACTGTTGAACTTGAAGATGAATTTAACAACATGGTTCAACCTATTTTTGGCGAACCTGTCGATGAAATAGCCTCAAATATTATCGATAAATTGACTGCACCTACAGAGGTTATCTACGCGATAGATGATAAATCGCAAGATATTAGAATGTTTATCGGAAAATCATCAGCAAAAACAATATAGTAACATGTGATTAACAATTTAATCCATTAGCTGACTATAGAAATGAAAAATACGTGGGCAATGGCGTAGCTACAATTATAAAATACACACATAGAAAGATTAGACCAATTCATGGCAGAAGATAAATTTGAAGAAGCCGTTATAGAAAAGTTGAAAAGTGAAGGTTGGGATTACCTGGCTTATTATTCAGGCGTAACTGTTAATCACCTCTATGATCATTGGCGTGATATATTGAATGATAATAATCGTACAAGGTTAGAGGGCGTCTTATTATCTGACAATGAGTTTGAGCAGGTAAAATTGGAATTATTGAAAAACAAAACACCTTATGACGCTCAGCTAATGCTTGCTGGGGCTGGTGGAGTTGGAACCATCCCATTAATTCGTGATGATGGAACGCAATTAGAGTTAGAGATTTTTTATGGTGATGAAGTAGCTGGTGGACATTCTCGCTATGAAATTGTGAATCAAATTACCTTTAATGATTTGACGTTTAGTTTGAGTTCAAAGCGGCGCGTCGATATTGTTTTATTAATTAATGGCTTGCCAGTCGCTCACGTGGAAGAAAAAGACGAATCTCTTCAAAATCAATGGAACGCATTCGAACAACTTCAAAAATATGATAGTGATGGTATGTACACGGGACTTTTTTCTTTTGTTCAAGTGCAGTTTGTTTTATCGCAAAATTCAGCGCATTATTTTGCGCGTCCAAAGAATAGTGATGCTTATAATAGAGACTTTGTTTTTGGATGGCGCGATGATAATGGCCAAGATGTCACAAATACGATGGCCTTTATTCACGAAGTAATGGGCATTCCTGCCTTGCATCGTTTAGTGACGACAAATATGATTCCCGATGCGGCCAATGATAATTTGATGGTCATGAGATCTTATCAAATTCAAGCCACTCGCCAAATTCTTGATCGCATGCGTGAGATGAATCAAAATGATTTTGTTGAAAAAGAGGGCGGCTACATCTGGCATACAACAGGCTCCGGAAAAACTGTGACTTCCTTTAAGGTGGCCCAATTGTTGGCTGCGATGCCTCGTGTTCAAGATGTTTTATTCATTGTTGATAGAGTGGATCTAATTAATCAGACATATGATAATTTCCGATCATTTGCCTACAAAACTTTTGAAAACCGAATCAAGGTAGTTAATAGTACGGAAATCAAACGTGCTTTAAAACAGAATAAAACCTCAAATATTTATTTGATAACGATTCAAGGTTTAGACCGTGCTGTTAAGTATGGATTATTGTCAAACCGTCGGATGGTTATCTTAATGGATGAAGCTCACCGATCCGCCAGTGGTGACTCTGTAGGCCGTATAAAAAAAGCCTTACCTAAAACAACATGGTTTGGCTTTACAGGAACCCCTAATTTTTACAGTGATGAGGTTAATGAAGTTAAAACGTCAAAAAACATTTCAACGTTCGATATTTTTGGGCCCAGACTTCACCGCTATACCATTAAAGACGCAATTGGCGACGGCAATGTTTTGGGATTTGATGTTACTTATTATGAAACTGATTTTGAACATAATCAGGAGTCAGAATTAACTGAAAAACAGTTGGAACAAAAAGTCTTTGAAAGTTTGCCATTCCGTCAAGCTGTTTTGAATGACATCAAAAATAACTGGTCAACTAACGCCAGTGGCCCCATTGAGATGGGGGTTAGAAAACCAAATCAGTTTCAAGCGATTTTGGCTGTCTCCGGTAAACAAGCTGTTGCGTCTTACTACAGTTTGTTCAAACAAATGTTTCCAGAACTACGGGTAGCCATGACTTTTTCTCGCGATGAAAATAACGGGGTCGGAACATCGGACCTACAGGCGGCATTAAAGCAAGCAATGATAGATTACATGACTCTCTATGAAACGCACAATTTTTTGGAGGATAATGACCCACAGCGATCATACTTGAATGACATTACAAAGCGAATTTCTAGGAAAAAGCCCTATAACCAGGATAAAGATGCTGACCGTCTAGATTTGATTATTGTGGCTGATCAGTTATTAACTGGTTTTGACTCTAAATATGTCAATATCATCTATATGGATAAATTGATGAAAGAAGGCCCATTAATTCAAGCCATGTCTCGGACTAACCGTACGATTAATAAAGCAGCGAAGCCACATGGTAAAGTACGTTTTTACCGTAAGGGCGCGGTTATGGAAGAAAATGTCAAAAATGCCTTAGTTATTTACACCAAAGGTGGTAATGATACGATGGCTGATGCAGCAAAAATTCCCGATGAAACCGAACAAAAGGAGCTGTTTGATGACGGCATTCTGGCCCCAAAAATGGCAGATCAAATTCATGACTTGCAACCAAAAATTACCCGATTGCAAGTTTTAGCTGGTGAAGACTTTTCACAAATGCCGCGTTCTGAAAAAGACCAAGTGGAATTTGCAGTAACTGCTGCCGATGTTAACTCGAAGGTACAGCAACTAGTTCAACAAGGATACGTAATAGGGAGTCAGGTTGAAGGTGTTGATGGCCCAGTTAGTTTGGGCATTAAAAACAACTCGCAATTAAGTGCTCTGCAGGCCCGGATGAATGATGTTAACGAAATCTTGCCCGCAGAAAAACAAATTGATTTAACCAACATCAAAATAGCCATTCAATCCTATGCCAACGAAATCATTGACTACGATAAATTGGTGGATTTGCTCAATGAATATATGGATACAACTATTCCTGAGAATCGTGTAGCCGTTGAAGAACATGTAAAACCTCTGGATCAAGATAGTCGTGATGAGATAGGGCAAGTCTTAGATGGCATCGAACAAGGTACTTATAAAGATCATTTTGATACAGAAAAGCTGAAGTCCGTTAGAAAAATAATTCGTAATACGCAACAAGAGTTAAATATCTACAAGTGGTCAGCTGACCATAATTATAATGGTAATGACATTCTCGAAGCTTACAATGTTTATCTTCCGGGTGTGGAATTGGTTGATAATACAAAATTAAATCAATTACTCCAAAAAATGGAAAACAAATTGAATATTGGCTTTTTTGAAACTGCAGACTTTGAAGAAAATGTGTTGGCCTATTTTGCTAAAATTACCAAACATTAAAATAATTTAGAAAAGAGAAATCAAAATGGCATTAACTGCTGATAAAAAAACATTAATCTGGAAAACACTGAATGAAACGCGTGGGAAAATTGAACCCGCTGAATACAAGAACTATATATTTGGTTTGATGTTCTATAAGTTTCTATCTGAAAAGGCTCAAAATTGGCTTATTGGACAACTTCGTGGAGAAACATGGGCTAATATTTGGAACCAAAATCCTGAAAAAGCGGCAGCGTTTATGCAATCAAAATTAGGTTACGTCATTCAACCTGGCGAATTGTTTAGTGACTGGCAGGATGCTATCAACACGGATCAGTTTAATGTTAGTAATGTAGCAGATGCATTGGTACATTTTAATCAAGGCATCCAAAAAGGGGCTAAAGCAACTTTTGATGGTATTTTCGATGATATGGATCTTTCATCAAGTCGATTGGGCAGTAATACACAAACTCGTACGAAAACCCTTATGGATTGGATTAGTTTAATTGATCAAATAGAATTAGACGAAGACGCAGATGTTTTGGGTGATTTGTATGAATATTTAATTGGAATGTTCGCGGCTAATTCTGGTGCAAAAGCCGGTGAATTCTATACGCCTCATCAAGTCTCTGACATTATGGCCCGCATTTTGACTGCAGGTCGTGAAGACATGCCCGAATATAGTCTGTATGACCCAGCGATGGGATCAGGATCCTTGCTTTTGACAACTGCCTCCTACATGCACAATGATGGTGTACGTGGAGCCATTAAGTATTACGGCCAAGAAGTGATTACAACTACGTACAACTTGGGACGTATTAATTTAATGATGCATGGCGTCGAATATAATGATATTCATATTCATAATGCAGATACACTGAGTTCTGATTGGCCAGATGGTGTCCAAAGTGGTGTGGATAGTCCTCGCATGTTTGATGCCGTGATGGCGAATCCACCATATTCATTAAACTGGGATAATACAAATAGGGAGGATGATCAGCGTTTCAAAGCTGGCGTTGCACCTAAATCAAAAGCTGATTTCGCATTTTTGCAACATGGATTGTATCATTTGAAACAAGACGGACGTATGGCAATTGTTTTGCCCCACGGAGTTCTTTTCCGTGGAGCAGCCGAGGGTCGTATCCGTCAGCAATTACTGGAGAATCGTAACATATCCGCAGTGATTGGGTTACCAGAAAAAATATTCACAAATACTGGTATTCCAACGATTATCATGATTTTAGAAAAAAATAGAAAAACCGATGATGTCATGTTTATTGATGCATCTAAAGGGTTTGAAAAACAAAAAAACAATAATTTGCTTCGTCAACAAGATATTGACTTAATTATTGAGACTTATCTGAAGCATGAGGACGTCGATAAATACGCTCATGTTGCGACTTTTGATGAAATCAAGGAAAATGATTTTAATTTAAACATTCCACGTTACGTCGATACCTTTGAAGAAGAAGAACCAATTGATTTACACAAAGTTGATGAGTCACTTATCGAAATTGATAAGGAAATAAACGAAAGCAAACAGACATTTAACGAATTATATCAACAGCTAGTTTCCACTGAAGAATAATTATCGTCTCAATAAGTTTTATTTTTTCCATATGAAGTGTACATACTAAACACTTCATGTAGAAAGGATAAAAAATGTATAATTTATCAACATATTTTGAATATTGGGTTTTAAACCACAAAGCAGGTTTTGTGCGTGACAAAACATTGGCTAAATATAAAACCACCGGATCATGGCTTAAAAGGCTAGAAACAGAAATACCTATTTCTAAATTATCAAAAAGCAATTATCAAGAAATCATTAGATTGTATAGTCAAGTTCATAGTCATAAAACTGTCATGGATTTTCATCGGCAAATTCGTGCAAGTATTTTGGATGCTTATGATGATGGTATTATTCAAAAGGATTTTACACGAAAAGTATTTTTAGGAGGACGAGCAGTTAGAGCTAAGAATATGTTTTTGGAGGAAATTGAAGCCAAGAATTTGATGCAATCGTTTGAACTAGAGAAAAAAAGTGGGCTAACCTGGGAACATTTTTTAGCTTTGTTACTCACAACAGGCCTCAGATTTTCAGAAGCACTCGCGCTGACGAAGAATGATTTTGATTTTCAAAATTTAGTTATACATGTCACAAAGTCATATAATTATCAGAAAAAAGGTTTTGTTAATCATAGATTTCAGCCTACGAAAAATGAATCATCTATCAGAACGATTGCGTTAGACTTAAAAACTGCATGGATACTACGACCTATTGTAGAAAACATAAATCATACAATGCCGATATTCCCGAGCATAGAAGGAGAGGGACATCCTGTGATATATAATTCTACTATTAATAATCGATTAAAAAAATATTGTCAGTTGGCAAAAATACCAATCATTACGCTCCATGGACTTAGGCATACGCATGCTTCTGTTCTGATAGCCAATGGTATTAGTATTCAGGTTGTAGCCAAACGATTAGGTCACGCAAATAGTATAACTACTCAGAACACTTACATTCATTTATTAAAAAGCACAGAACAAAAGGCAAACGAAAAAATTACCAGTATTTTAATTAATTGGTAGAAATGGGAGTGAGGAAATGCAAACAAAAAAAAGAAAGTCACCTTCTCTGCGATTTAGAGGTTATACAGATGATTGGGAAGAGCGTAAAATTGAAGATATATTAAAAAATATAAAAGGATCAATGAAAATAGGACCTTTTGGTAGTGCTTTAAAGAAAGAATATTATGTTGAAAAAGGAATAAAGGTATATGCTCAAGAAAATATTTTTAAAAATGATTTTTCATTAGGAAATTACTATATAACTGAAGATAAATATTTAGAATTACAAAGTTGTGAGTTAATTCCAGGAGATATCGTTATTAGTATGATGGGTACTATAGGAGCCTGCTCGGTATTTCCAGAAACTAGCGAAAAAGGAATAATGAACTCCCATTTGCTAAGACTACAAACTAACGATTCTTCACTTGCTGAATATATAGCTTTACAAATAAAAGATTCACCTTTTATAAAACAGCAGATTTTAAAGTTATCTGTAGGGAGTATTATGAGTGGTCTAAGTTCCACAGTAGTTAAAAAACTAAAATTTCCTATACCTTCTATTGAAGAACAAAGAAAAATATATTTATTTTTCAAACAATTAGACGATACTATCACTCTTCATCAACGTAAGTTAGATTTACTCAAGGAACAGAAAAAAGGCTTCTTGCAAAAAATGTTTCCAAAAAATGGCTCAAGGGTTCCTGAAATGCGTTTTTCGGGATTTGCTGACGATTGGGAAGAGCGTAAGTTATCTAGCATTTCAGAGCGTGTTACTAGAAAAAATAAAAATAATGAGTCAACTCTTCCACTAACAATATCTGCACAAGATGGCTTAGTAGATCAAAACGATTTTTTCAATAAGCAAGTAGCCAGTCGTGATGTTACTGGATATCTTTTAGTTAAAAATGGTGAGTTTGCATATAATAAAAGTTATTCAAATGGATATCCATGGGGGGCTATTAAGCGTTTAGATAAGTATGATATGGGCGTTCTGTCGACACTTTATATAGTATTTAGACCTACGAAAATTAATTCTCAGTTTCTAGTTTCATATTACGATACCACTAGATGGTACCGGGAGGTTTCTAAGAATGCAGCAGAAGGGGCTCGTAATCACGGGTTGCTAAATATTGCACCTACTGATTTTTTTAATACTCTACTAGTTGTTCCTAAGATAGTAGATGAACAAGAAAAAATCGGTTCATTCTTCAAACAAATGGATAACACTATCGCTCTTCATCAACGTAAGTTAGATTTGTTGAAAGAACAGAAAAAAGGCTTTTTACAAAAGATGTTCGTTTAGGGTCTATAATAAATGATACTTTTAATAACTATAATTTTTAGTAAAGGAAGCACTAAACTATGGATAACATTTCTAAAGAAATTTTAACAAGTATTATAAATGACTATTCAGAAAATTTTCCTGAGACAATGTCAAAAGATACTATTTTTGAATATTTTACAATAGAAAACTACTTCAAGGACATTGCTCATAAGTCAATAATTCGGAATATTTTTTATCTAGGGCTGAACTGATTAGGCAACTTTTATTTTTTGATTGGCAAGACTGATTCTTTCGTTGTTGAACCAATGAATATACTTGGACACATCTAAAATTAGATGTGCAATCGATGGAAACCGGAATTGATAAATCATTTCACGCTTTAATAGGGAGTGAAAACTTTCAATTTTGGCATTATCATATGGATGTCCTAGTTTTGAATACGAATGATCAATTTTATGTCGCTTTAACAAATTTTCAAAGCCAAAACTAGTGAACTGACTGCCCATATCAGTATGTAAATAATTTGGTTTTTTATCAGTTGACAGCGATCTTTGTAGTGTTGTAACTACCAATTTGGTATCCATCGTGGCACTGATTTGATGGGCTAATATCTTACGCGTTTGTAACTCTAAAACTGACGCTAAATAGACCCACTGACCATTACTCAACTTTAAATAAGTGATGTCCATGCTCCAAGC
>NZ_MOWQ01000046.1:0-11591 GCF_002095565.1 Leuconostoc sp. BM2
TCCAAGCTACAACTGATACTACTCAATATCAGTGGCCAGCATAATCGATACAGCATGTGGTTGGCGATTGCAGTGATTGTCAGGGCGGCAGTCTTTTAAAGTAGTTAAACTACAGGGGGATCAAACCAATACCAGTTGACCAAAGCCAATGACAATTAGAGACTATCATACGGTGTTCAATTAGTGAAGAGAAAACAGTCATAAAAATAAAAAATAATGTAAGTCTTTAAACTTACTATACGAGGGGATCAGGACATGACAAATATTTTAAATGATGCTTTTAAAAATAAAGGCACAGCTTTTACACAGGCAGAACGTCAACAATATCATATTGTTGGTCAATTGCCACCGGTTGTTCAGACAATTGCACAACAAGCTGCGCAGGTATACGCACAATATCAAACTAAGACATCAGATATTGAAAAACGCAAATTTTTAATGCAAATTTTTGACACGAATCGCGTGTTGTTTTACAAAGTTTTTTCGCAGCACATTGTTGAATTTATGCCAATTGTTTACGATCCAACAATTGCTGAATCAATCGAAAATTATTCAGAAAATTATGTTGATCCACAAGAGGCAGCATTTTTGGATGTCAACCATCCTGAAGCGATTAAAGAAACTTTACTTGGTGCAGCAAATGGTCGCGATATTAAATTAGTTGTTGTCACCGACGCTGAAGGTATTTTAGGTATTGGTGATTGGGGTGTTAACGGCGTTGATATTTCAGTCGGCAAGTTGATGGTATACACCGCTGCAGCTGGTATCAATCCGGAAAATGTGTTGCCAATTGTGATTGATGCTGGTACAAATAATCAGAAATTGCTTTACGATCCACTATACTTAGGCAATCAGCATGAACGTGTTCGTGGGGCAAAGTACGATGATTTCATTGCAAAATTTGTTGACGAAATTGAAGCCGCATTTCCAAATGTTTATTTGCACTGGGAAGACTTTGGACGTTCCAATGCAGCGCGTATCTTGAAGCAATACCAAGATAAAATTCTAACGTTTAATGATGATGTTCAAGGCACAGGCATTATCGTTTTGTCAGGTGTTTTGGGGGCAATGAAGCTGACAGGCAAAAAACTAACTGATCAAACTTATGTCACTTTTGGGGCCGGATCAGCGGGCGCTGGGATTGCAAACCAAGTTTATACTGAAATGGTTAAACAAGGATTGAGTGAAGACGAAGCCCGCAAGCACTTCTACATGGTTGATAAGCAAGGATTGTTGTTTGATGATGATGATACCTTGACGCCTGCGCAACAACCTTTTGCTCGTTCACGCTCAGAATTTACTAATGCTGACGAACTCACCAATCTCACTGCGGTGATTAAAACAATTAAGCCAACCATTTTGGTGGGCACGTCAACCCAACCAGGGACTTTCACCGAAGAAATTGTTCGTGAAATGACTAGCTATGTTGATCGACCAATTATTTTCCCATTATCTAACCCAACCAAGCTCGCTGAAGCAAGTGCACAAGATTTGATCAAATGGAGTAAAGGTAAAGCATTAATTGCCACTGGTATTCCAGCCGCTGACGTGACTTTTGAGGGTGTAACTTACCAAATTGGGCAAGGCAATAACGCTTTAGTTTATCCAGGTTTGGGATTAGGCGCGATTGCAGCACGTGCAAAAGTATTGTCGCAGGGCATGATTTCAGCAGCTGCGCACGCATTAGCTGACACTTTAACAGACGATAGTACGGCTGTTTTGCCACCTGTTTCTCATCTGGATGAATTTTCACAAATTGTTGCTGTTGCTGTAGCGCAAGTTGCCATTGATGAAGGTATCGCACAAGGCGTGACTGATGCTAAGACAGCTGTTGCAGATTTGAAGTGGTTACCAGAGTATTAAATAAACCATATTAAAGACCATTATGGTCTTTTTTTTAATAACTTGTTGTTTTAAAAGCAACAAGTTATGTTATAATAAATTATAAACTTTTTTATTACGAAAGGAATTTATCATGGTTAAATATGCAATTACTGCTGCTACTGGTCGATTTGGCCGCGCAGCTGTGTCACACTTACTAACGCTTGTTGATAAAAAAGACATTGTACTAATCGCGCGAAACGCAGAAAAGGCTAAGCAAGCCTTCAAAGATATCGAGGTACGTGAGGCATCTTATGATAGCGAATCAGCTATGACGAAAGCGCTGTCGGGTATTGATCGTGTGTTATTTATTTCATCGCAGCCGGGTGGCGAAGTGCCACGGTTAGTACAACATCAAAATGTTGTCAATGCTTTGGCAACTAATCATGTGTCGTTTGTGGTTTATACTAGTTTTCCTCATGCTGATGAATCTGAGAATTTCTTGGCGCAAGACCACCGTGGGACGGAACAAGCCATTGTGTCGGCCAAATTATCGCACGCATTTTTGCCAAATAACTGGTATTTAGAAAATGAAACGAGTTTTTTGCAAGCTGCTGCTAGTGATGCTTCTGCTTATTATTGGGCAGACAAAAAAGTACGGTGGGCATTAGAACGTGAATATGCAGAAGCTGCAGCGAACGTCTTAGCTAATGGTGCTGAACGAGAAATTTACGAATTGTCTGGTCCTTCGATTAACTTTGCAACACTTGGCGAGACAGTTAAAAGCACTTTCAATGCGTCATCTACCATTCAGCAAGTTTCTGAAAGTGACTATACATCACAATTAGAAAAAAATGGTTTAGATCATGACACAGCACTTATGGTAACATCATTTCAAACACCCATTGATGATGGCTCATTAGCACATCCTAGTGATGACTTGCCTCAACTCCTGGGACATGATGTGACGCCTTTATCTGAAGCGTTGAAAGAGATTATCAGATAATTGGCAAGCTGTCTATAAAAAATGACATAACAACCTGTGTTATGTCATTTTTTATGCGATACTTATTAGGAAGAAAGTGAGGTCAGCTGATGCGATTTTCATATAAATTAAGTGATGCAATACATATCTTAGCGTTCCTAGATATTTATCGGGATGGCGATTTATCTAGTAAAATGATCGCGGCCAGCATTGGTGCCAATGCTAGTGTTGTCCGCAATTTAATGAGTGAGTTACGAGAAAGTGGGTTTATTACCACAAGGCAGGGCGCGGTAACACCGATGTTGGCCAAATCACCAACAGAAATCAGCCTCTATGATGTCTATATTGCGATTAGTATCGATCACAATTTATTGCATATTGATCCAAAAACTAATCCAGACTGTATTGTTGGCGGCAATATTCAACAAACACTCAATGGTATTTATTCAGACATAGAAACGACAGCTTATGATCGCATGAAGAGTATCAGCATTAGTGATGTGATAAAAGATATTTTGGTGTTACAGCAATACAAAACGAAATAGAATCTGAATCAATCCCGACGAAAAAAATCAGTCATTACAACACTATTCGGATTGAAATTAAACCAACAAATGCAAAGAGGCTCAAAAATTGTGTTAAACCAATTTTTGAGCCTTATTTTATTGCTTATTTAACCAAAGTGGTATTATTAATGTAATCGCTACTACAAATGGAAGGAGACATGAGTTTTATTTGAAACACGAATTGTTGTGGTGACTGAATAATTGGCAGTGAGTGCGATCACCGCTAATTAATAATCACCTGTTACAAGAATTATTGATTTCAAGCTTGATGAATGGAGAATATTTGTATGTCTGAAGAAGAAAAAATTGATGTTAAATCACAAAACAAGAAGGACGATCCTGAGTCAACTGACAAAGAAAATGTCTTTGACCATAATCCTAAAAACGCTGATTACAAAAAGGCGGATTAGGCTTAATTAGAATAACTTAGTAACTAAGTCTTTAATTTGTTTCATACAAAGGAGGCTTTTTTATAAACACTTTTTGACATCTCGCTGTTGATAAGTGATTAGATAGGAAAAAGCGAAGACAGATAAAGGACAGAGTGGAGAAGTATGCAAAACAAAACGAATAAAAAAGTTAAACTTAATTTTTTGAATTACTGCGTTTATGTTATTTCCTTAGGAGGCTTCTTATTTGGTTATGATACTGGTGTGATCAATGGCGCTTTAGCCTTTATGAGCCGATCAGACCAACTAAACCTTACGCCATCATTGCAAGGCATTGTTTCAAGTTCACTAGTGATTGGTGCATGTATTGGTGCACTAGGGTGTGGTAAAGTAGCTGACAAATTTGGTCGTAAAAAAACGCTGCGATTAATTGCGATTATTTTTACGGTGGCAACTGTGTTGTGTGCAGCTGCTGTGAATTTTTGGTCCATGTCAATCTTTAGATTTGTGCTAGGTATTGCGGTCGGTGCGGCTTCAAGTTTATCACCAATGTATTTGGCAGAAATTTCTCCAGATAATTTACGAAGTGCAAATGTTAACAAAAATGCTATTTTCATTGTGCTTGGGCAACTATGTGCCTTTGTTGTCAATGCTATTTTAGGCAATATTTGGTCTGATTGGGGACCAATCTGGCGTGTAATGGTTCTGTCAGCGGCTGTGCCATCTGTGATTTTATGGATTAATTCATTTCATATTAGTGGTAGCCCACAATGGCTGTTATTCAAGCGACGGTTTAATCGTGCCAGACAGTTGTTCCGTCGCTTGGGATTCAAGAATACAAATTCACTGATTAAAAATGAGACTGAAGCGATTGAAAAATCGGATGACCAAGAATTCAGCTGGTCGCGCGCATTGCAAAATAAAAAATTATTATACCTGTTAATCACTGGTATCGTAATAGCATTAATTCAGCAAATTTCAGGTGTCAATACGGTCATGTATTATGGCACTATTTTACTTGAAAAAGTTGGTATGGGCGAGGGCGGTTCGCTGTATGCAAATATCCTAATTGGTGTTGTGTCTGTTATTGCAAGTATTTTTGGGACCCGAATGATTGAGAAAACCAATCATCACCGAATATTGATTATTGGTTTAATTGGTAACGTTGTTTTTTTGGCGTTGTTAGGGGCCATCATGAAATCGACTGTGTTTTCTCAAACAGTCACAAATGCATTGGTATTGATTGCATTGACACTGTTTTTGGCTAATCATCAAGGTATCGTCAGTCCTGTAACTTGGTTGTTATTAGCAGAAATGTTTCCCGGAAAAGTTAAAGCACAATTCATGTCTGTGGCAACAGCGACAACGTGGATTACTAATTTTTTCATTAGTTTAATTTATCCACAATTGATTGCGTGGTTAGGAACAGCCGTTGTCTTCTTTGTGTTTGCACTAACAAATGGTATCAGTATTGTATTATCTATTCTATTTGTTAATAGTCGCAAGATGTCGGATGCTTATCAAACTGCAAAATTATAATATATCAAAGGAGTAATCAGTCAAATGGCAAATTTTTACGTTGATACGACCACAGTTGTCCACGAAATTCCTGACAATAGTCGGCCAAAGTTTTATATGTTTGGTGTACCAAGTTACACCAACATGGGCGATCAAGCTGTTTCGTTAGCAGAGCGCCAATATATTGAAAATGAATTTCCAGAATATCAATACATTGAAATTCTGGAAGAGGATGACGATTACGCTATCCCAGTCATCCAAGAACATTTACAACCCAAGGATATTATCGCTTTTACTGGTGGTGGTAACATGGGTAATTTGTATCATAATCATGAAGAAGCGAGACGGAAAGTCTTTTCCACGTTTGTCAATAATTTGACGATTTCATTTCCACAGTCAATCCATTTTGAGGAAAATGAAGACGGTGAAATTGAAAAGAAAAAAAGCCAGGCAGCATATCGGAAAAATCCAAATCTTGTACTCGTTGCACGTGATGCACAAAGTTTTCATCGCATGCAAACCACTTTCGATAATCCAGTGATATTTACACCTGACATGGTGCTATATATGAATGCTGTTGATCTAAAATTCAAACGTCACGGCGCCTTGTTTGTGCTGCGTCATGACTCTGAGAAAGTGGTTAAGCAAAGTACAATTGATAATATCAAAGAAATGCTTGGGACAGAACGGCCAATTGATCGTGTTGATACTGTTTTAGATGAACCACAAAAAATAACACCAGTTACGCGTGAAGCTTTATTTGACGCAGAACTTGTGTTGTTTTCACATCAAGAAATGATTATCACTGACCGTTGGCATGCGATGGTTTTTTCTGTATTAACAGGTACGCCGTGCTTACTATTTGGTAATAGCTATGGCAAAGGTAAACATGCTTACATTGACTGGTTAGAGCATGTAAACTGGATTGATTATACTGATGAAACTGATATTGACCGTATTAAAGAACTCATGCGTTATCTTGTAGCACAAAAGCGGCATGATTATGATGTTAAAAAGGACTTTAGACAACTACGCGATGTGATTAGAGGTTATGCGCACAAGAGACAAAATGATTGAGACGTCTCCGTTCAAATATTGTTAGTTTAAAATCGTTAATGCGCATTAAACAAACGAAGAGTATTTTCTTGCCAAAGTAAATATTGTTGATTATTTTTTTCGTTGTATATGATAAAATGATGAAATAAAACAATAGAACAGGAAATTATTTTAGTGACCAACGAGCCAGTTTTTCAAAAATTTTTAACAACGAACAAACAACTTTATAAACAAAATATTAATTTGAGAAACGCTGTGTTAAGGAGTCCTCTCGGCAAATTAATTACACCTGAAGAAATGATGATTGAGCAAAATAATCAGTTTTATGGCATTACGGTGGCTGATGTGTTGGTGGCAACATTTTCAACTTACCAAAAAGACGCTGAAACCCTACGATTAGTATCTTTTGCGGTCGATACGTCATATCAACATCAAGGACTTGGATCACGATTGTTTCGCTGGGCACTTGTTGATTTCAAAAAGCAAGGCTATCAACGTGTCAGTTTGTCAGCGCGCGCCTCAGCTCATGAATTTTATTTGAAACAAGGTTTTAAAGACATGGGGAACTCAACGACAAATCAATATCTTGGCGTAGTAGATTTTGATATGCAGTATATGATTTAAGCACGAAAAAAAGCAAAGAATAATTTCATTCTTTGCTTTTTTTGTCCTGTTTTTCCCACTCCGAACGTAATAATGACCACTCGTTCATATCTGCAAATTTACCATTGTTGTATAAGATGTCCTCACGTTTAGTACCATCTAAATGGCAATTTAATTTCTGAGCAACGTGATTACTTGCATCATTATTAACGTCGACATTAATAATAATTTTACGTAGGTTATATTCTGTGAAGCCAATTGTTAGTAAGGCTGTGACGGCACGGTGCATAATATTTTTGTGGTGCCATTGATTGCCTAGCCAATAGCCGATTTCGGAATGTTGGTGTGTTTTATCAATTCGATTAAAACTGACCATACCAACTGGCTGATTACGATAACGGATCACACAATTTAAAGAATCCCCCGTGCCGAAGTGAGTTAGCGTTGTTTTCAGAAACTCTTTTTCATCATCTGCAGAGCGGAGCTGATCAGCCCACGGTAACCATTGGGCCAGGGTAGTACGGCTGTCTTCGACCAGCGCGTACAATGCTTCTGAATCCTGATCTGGTAAGGGCAATGATAGACTAACATCATCGTCATATTTAAAGCTGAACACAAATAAATCTCCTTAAATTAAAACCTTATTTGAAATACATAGTATCTGTCATTATAAACTAATAAAAGTTGCTTGTAAACTTGAAAATAAAAGGCGACGGCCACTCTTTATAGTTCGTTTCTCAAAATACCGTACTTAACTGAATCATAATATTGATTATGCCAATACCTTACTTTTCTAATCACACCTTCTTTTGTCATGCCCACTTTATCACCCAGTTTTTGCATACCGATGTTACCCGACCATGTCGTAAAACCAATATGGGGTAAGTAGTCAAAAAGCGCAAACATTTCGTTGAGCCACTGCTTTAAAGCAACTGCGCCAATGCCCAATCCCCATTTACTGGAATCGTAAATCACAATACAAACCTCTAACCACTGTTTTAGTTTGCCATCATCCCAGTACACTGATACTAATCCAACAATTTCACCGTTATAAATAATGAGTTTTACCATCGGGTTATTAATGTTGGCCGGATAAAAGCGCTGATAAAAATCTTCCCAATTCAGGACAGGATCTTGGAAGTACGGACCATTTAAGCCCATCCATTTCAAGTCAGCGGATGGACCATAGCTGATTTGCCAAAAATATTGTAAATCTTGTGTTTCAATTGGTTTTAATGTGATGTCAGAAGCCATAGGTTAATTCTCCACTTATTATTACTGTTATCTATTTTACACTATCTCTGAAATTAATCGTTTGCTGTTTTTTTTTATTGCATATAATGGTACGATTACCTTGTTTTAAACTAAGGGGGCAACCAGTGGAAACAAAATTTGAAACATTATTTTTTAATCGCGTTAATCAACAATATAAGCCGGTTAAATTGGACAATTTGTTGGCGCAACACCTTTTGATTACTGGTGTGACGGGTAGTGGAAAGTCTACAACGGCACTATCGATTATGATGGGAATGAAGGCGTTCCACCAAAATTTAATTATTCTTGATCCAACTGGAGAATATCAATCAATCCCGAATTCACGACGAGTAGTGCTTGGACGGGATAGTTTTTTGGATGTTAATCATCTGAATGCCAATGAAATTGGCAAAATGTTAGACATCACTCATCCCCAATTATTATCAAAATTACCACTTGCGATTGAAAGCCTGCAAATTTCGCGTAATGTGTTAAAGTCGACAGCTGTTTATAAGAAAATCGATAGAACAAGAGATATTCATCAATTTAACCTTAAACGATTACGCATTGCTAATAAAGACTTCGATCTCAATTTGATTGCTGATCAGTTAATTGAAGAATTTGTCATCCCCAGAAATGATGATAAAGCCGATTTCACGTTACTCGGCCAGCAATACGATCAAGACACGATACAGAGTGTTTGGTCTGATTTAGAAACACTACGATTGGCATTGCGATCATTAAAAGTGACTGAATTACCGGAAGACAGCAGTGATAACCATATTGTTCACTATGATTTTGGCTATTTAATTAATTTGTTTGTAACGCACCGAGCTTCAGAACAAAGCCTAATTATTGATTTATCTGAATACGCAAACGACATACATTTAAGCCAAACTTTAATAGATATTTTAACACGTGAAGTGATGATTAATCGGCAACGCTTCCCGCAGCAATTTCCGGTTGTGGTTTTTATTGATGAAGCACATCGGTACTTGCCAAAGTTAATCGCATCGGACAATGGCATTTTTTCAATTTTACGTGAAGGACGCAAAATTGGCGTTGATTTGATGCTGAGTACGCAAAGTCCGTTAGATTTGTCCGCAAAACTAATCGGACAATTTGGTAGCTTCATTTGTCATCGTTTAGGCAGTCCAGAGGAAGTTGACGTGTTACCACCAGCAATGAAAAAATCTCTACTAGAATTAATGGCATTACCAGTTGGGGAAGCGTTTTTAAAAACGGCAAATTCATCTGATGTTACGTTAGTTCAAATTACACCGGCTAGTGTCGAGCATAATACAAATAATATCTCATTTGACATTTAAAAACAGCTAGTGGTGAAACGTTCAAAGGGGTTCCACCACTAGCTGTTTTTATAGATGATAAGCATTTTGGCTTACAATTACAATATTAAATTTAAAATATCCTGATAGTCGTTTGCGATGTAGGTGGGAGCTGATTTGCTGGTGGCTTGATTTTGATGGGGATTGTACCAGATACTTTTCATACCAACGGCATTAGCCCCTACAATATCGGCTGAAAGGCGATCACCAATCATTACAGTATTGCTGATGTTTCGGTCAGGATTATTGTTTAAGATTGTTTCGAAAAATTGAGGCTCTGGTTTTCTGTAACCAATTTCTTCAGAAATAAAAATTTCATCAAAATAACTGTTGATTCCTGAACCAACTAATCGCTCATGTTGTGTTTTTGCGACACCGTTTGTGCCTACAATTAGTCTAGATCCATTTGATTTGAGTTGTTTTAATAAATTTGTGGCGCCGGGAATAACATGAAAATTATGGTTAAGATGTTCACGATAAATTTGTTCCAATTGTTGACCGTCGGACTTAATGTTTAATTGATTTAGCGTATCAGAAAATCTGCGATTTAGTAGTGGCTGTGCTGCCTCACCAGATTCAATTTGCTGCCAAACATTGGCATTGATTTGACCATATATTTTGAAGGCTTCTTCTATATCGGGGGCACCGGCGTTTTTTAAAATACTACGAACACTTTCATATTCACCACGTTGAAAATCTAGTAAGGTGTCATCTAAATCAAATATGATGTTTTTAATCATGATTATTCTCCTAAGTGATTGACGTTATTTTTAGTATAACCAATGTGATATAATCCAAATATGCTAAATCGCACATTATGGAGGTGAATTATGATTACATCAACCATGATTGATCAGTACAATTTAAAAAGTTTACCAGCGGACGTGTACAAAAATAGTGAAATTCATTATTTTAAGAATGGCGATATGATAACTAGTTCTGAAGAAAATCAAACACAAAAAAGGCTTCTATTATTACTTCAAGGACGAGCCAAGGTCATTTTTTTATCCAATGACGGTGAGAGCACACTGCTAGAATTTTTGAATAGAAATGATTGGATTGGTGAGTTAGAGTTAGTCGGAGTCACTACTAGCTACAAACAGGTAGTATCTTTAGGAAGCAGCGTTTGTTTAGCAATTCCGCAAGCAATAGTAACTAAATATTTGATTAATGATGTTGCTTTTTTACAACAATTTAATCATTATTTGGCTAATAAAATTATCAAACGTACTGATTTGATGTTGACTGCTAAAGCGTATTCATTTAAGGAAAGATTAGCGACTTTTATGCTGAATGACGCTTATAACTCTGAATATAGTGAACCCCATCAACTTGTGATGGAATATTTAGGCATCAGTTATCGACATCTTTTGTACACCTATAACCAACTTGTAGATGAAGGATTTATTGATAAAATTGGTCGTAATAAGTACAGATTAAACATGCAACGTATAGAATCGCTCAGTATTACTGCAACAACAAGTGATCATGCCGAGTTGCAATAATTCAAAATGGTCATTTTAGTAGCAAAAAATAATATACGCAAACTTGGACACCAAAATATGTACGTCGAGGTATTAGCTGAAAATGACGCCTTGGCATTTTACCGTAAATATGGTGGGGATATTGTTGACAGCTGTGATATTAACAGTACGCATCAGGAAAAAATAAAAGCATATATACTAAAATTCTCGATTTTTGAGTAAAACTATAACCTATTTTTATTAAATGATTAATATTACAAATCTTCTTTGGGAAAGTGGTTGATCAGCTTGATAGTATGTTGGTGAAAGCGTCGTTTAAAACCATGACAATATCATGTGTCATGGTTTTTTGGTGTCGAAAAAGGGATGCTAGTTCAATTAATTGACAATATCGAATGCTTGGTATATATTCTATTTGTAATTACGTAAGCGCTTACATAAGAAGACATGTGGTAATAAGTCAAGTGGAAATTAAAATCACGGTTGAATTAAAGGAGGTGAAATATCTTAAAGAAGCGCTATTTTAATAAGCTTATGCATCGATAAAATTTGATGATAAGCTGAATTTA
>NZ_MOWQ01000047.1:0-11481 GCF_002095565.1 Leuconostoc sp. BM2
ACAAAGGTATCCGTCAAAAGCGTCAATCTGATGGTAGACGACAAGTATTTGTGCATGGTCGTTCGATTGAAACGAGACCTGAAAGTGTGAAAGCACGACAAACCTTTGGACATTTTGAAGTTGACACCATGCAATCGGGTAAAAGACGTGGCGATGTGCTGGTGACAATTACTGAAAGACTAAGCCGGCAACATATCGTGAGACAGGTCACTGGGCGCAATAGTCAGGCAGTGACACCAGTCTTAATTCGTTTTTTTCAAGGGATCAAAAATGCCAAGTCAATCACTGTTGATCGTGGGCGAGAATTTGCAAAATATAACGAAATCGAGCAAAAACTAGGCATTCCAGTCTATTTTGCGCACCCATATTCACCAGAAGAACGTGGGAGTAATGAGATATTAAATCGATACGTCCGTCGTTTTATACCGAAAGAACGCAAAATTGAAACAGTTAGCGCCAAAGAATTAGATCAAATTAATCATTGGATCAATGCGAGACCAATGAAAACACTCAACTGGCAATCACCACGAAAGGTTTTTCAGCAGTTTGCAGTGTTCGGTTAATTCTTGCAATCTACCATAAATCAAAAGTGGCTACACAATCAATCTTGTCAGGAGAGAATGGTGACTCATCATGGACACTTGATGACACAACGGGTGAGCTGATTTTCACAAATGGTACATTAGATCAAAACATTGCAACCAATATTACGAACGAAGGATACGATCCAACACTTGTCAAATCCGTGTCATTTCAGGGGACAGTCGTTGCACCAACTAATTTGGATAATTTTCTAACAGGATTAACTGAATTACAGTCGTTTGACGGTGCTAATCTTGATACAAGCAGCGTGACGAGCATGAGAAACTTCTTCTCTGGTTTGAGCAAACTTGGAAAAGTTAATTTAGATATTGCGACTAACCACACCATGTCCGGTACTTGCATGGAAAACTTTTTCGCTAACACGCCCAGCTTGTGGAAAATTGCAATTGGTGCTAACTTTGAATTTCAAGGAGACACACCAGTTACTATTCCATCAGCGCCCGACGTTGGTACACATATCACAGATAATGGGACTACATATGTTACTAGTGCAGCCAATTGGCAATTAGTTGGTGCAGGAACTGATCATCTACCCGCTGGGGAAGTATTGAGCAACTTAAAGACAATAACAACAAATACAGCGCCGCGTCCCCTCACCATAGTTTGGGCACAGACTGGTGAAACATATGATCCTATTCTTCGCGGTTATCACGGCACGTCACCTTGGACACTCGACCCAGACACTGGTGAATTGATATACGGTAGTGGTACATTTCAAGACGCACTAACAGTTGTGGCTAATTTGGAGTCGTATGATGTTGATCCTGATATTGTCACTTCAATTAGTTTTACGGGAACAGTTAATTTACCAGCTAATGCAACAAGTATGTTCTCTGGTCTGGACAACTTAACAGCGTTTGATGCTACTAACTCATATACGGATAATGTGACGAATATGAAGAGTATGTTTCAAGGCACTATTATAACTAACCTAGACCTTAGTAGTTGGAAAGTGACTCAGGTCATGTCATTTTATAATATGTTCAGCAATGCCAAACAATTAATGACCTTGAACCTATCGGATTGGGGTGTTGGTCGTACAGCAACAAATGTTACCATGTATGGTATGTTTGATCACACCAGTGCTTTGACCAATTTGACCTTAACAAACTTTAAAACGACTAACGTCACTGATATGGGGGTTATGTTTTATTACAGTGGTGTGAAAAGCTTGGACCTGAGTGACTGGGATGTAACTCAAGTCACATCATTCTATTTCATGTTTACCTATTCGCAACTCGTGACACTTAATCTATCAAGTTGGGATATTGGACATACGGCAACCAACGTAAGTATGCGATATATGTTTGCTTTTACCAGCCAACTCAAAACTTTAAACCTGACCAACTTTAAAGTGACCAATATCATAGACTTATCTGAAACGTTCAGAGGCACTGGACTTGAAAGTTTAGATGTCAGTGGTTGGGATGTTTCAAAGGTGACTACATTTAGCATGACATTTGCCCAAGCGTGGGATATAAAAAGTTTGAATGTGTCTGGCTGGGGTGTTGGTCGTACGGCGACTAATGTCTCTATGAGCAACATGTTTTTTGGATTAGGCCGTTTAAACGATTTAAACTTAACCAACTTTAAAACAACTAACGTTACTAATATGTCTTACATGTTTGCTGATAATAGTGATAGTGTTAAAATTCCAATCACTAGCTTAGATGTAAGTGGTTTTGATGTCACACAAGTCACAACTTTTACAAAGATGTTTGCAAATATTAGCCAATTGAGAACACTAGATTTGTCCAGCTGGACTACTTCCGGTGCTACGGCAACTAACATGTTTGCCGGTACGTCTAGTCTCTGGAAAATCACCCTCGGAGAAAATGTGCAATTCGCCGCTGATCCTAGCTTCACAGCAGCTCCCGCAGTTGGTACAACGATTCCGGGCACTAGTTATGTGACAACTGCTGCCAGTTGGCAGAACATTGGTACAGGTACAGATCATCAACCAGCAGGGGCATTAGTCACAACTACGGAAATGTACGCTGACCGAACTGAACCAGTTACTTACGTGTGGGCACAAGGGGTTCAGCCAACACCTGCTATCAACACGATTTCATCACTTAATTTTGGTACGTTAGCAGCCAGTGACTTCTTTAACGGCAATAGTCCGCTGGCAACCAACATGGCAACTGGTTCAGTGGCCTTAAAAGATTTAGATAACAGTACAACGTATAATGTTACCGTGGCACAAACGAGTGACTGGACAACTGATGGTGAGTCAGCTAAGATTGCCAAGTCAAACTTGAAGATTAAATATGGCACTAGTGATTTAGCCACGGGAGCTAGCAGTTTCTGGTCGGGCACATCAGCGACTGAGACCAAGAGTATTGCTTTTAATCATGATACAACCAAAAACTTCAGCATTTGGTTGAACCCAAGCACTGTGCTTAATACCGCATTGCTTGGCAAACAACTAGAATCAGAATTGACATGGACGTTGAGTGAGACGCCGTAAACAGAAGAAGCGCTTAAATGTTAATCATTTAAGCGCTTTTCCTTTTCATTTATTCAATCTAAGCGTATAATTATATCATTGAAATTTAAGAGAGTGGGACGCGTTTTTGGACGAAAAAATTAAGCAAGTTGAAGAGCAATATTTGAAGACAACACTATCAGCCATGAACCAATCTTTGACTGATACCGAGCTAGAAATTAAGCGGACAAACAAAAACATCTCTGACGTTTCCAAAAGTTGGGGAGATGTGCGTCTCAAAACGGATACCTATTCCGGTATTGTTGAAACAGCTATGTCTGTCCGCCAGCAACAACAAATGTTGGCTGAACGTGAAAATTCTAAGTCACGGGCAGAACGTCGCTATGAAGTTTTAAATAAGCAGATTCATAATCCGTATTTTGCACGTATTGATTTTAGCGAATCCGTGTCAGAAAGCGGTGAACCAGAAACCATCTACATTGGTTTGGGGTCGTTTAGTGATGACGACAATCGCTATTTTGTCTATGATTGGCGTGCACCAGTAGCTTCTATTTATTATGACGGTGGCATTGGACCAGTTGAATATTTGACACCGGATGGCACTCAAAAAGCCAATGTCACGCTGAAACGTCAATTTCAAATTGAAGACGGCGTGATTGTGACGTTATTTGACACGGAAGAGGCAATTGGGGACGCTATGTTGATGAATGCCTTGAGTGGCGAATCATCAACCAAGATGAAGTCAATTGTGACAACCATTCAAAAAGAGCAAAACAAGATTATCCGTAATACGTCGGCTGATCTCTTATTTGTTCAAGGTGCAGCCGGCTCTGGTAAGACGGCGGCCGTTTTGCAACGTGTGGCTTACTTGCTTTATCGTTACCGCGGTAAATTAACCAGTGGTCAAGTGGTGCTATTTAGTCCCAACCAACTATTTAATGATTATATTGATCAAGTTTTGCCTGAGTTAGGTGAACAGAATATGGTCCAAATGACATTTTACCAGTACGCCTCACGTCGTTTACCTAAAATGTCAGTAGAAACGTTGCAAGAACGCTTTGAATTGGATCATGTGAATAATCGACTGGCATTGGCCAAAGGTAGTGTTGACATGTTCAACGCCGTCACCAATTATGCCAACTCTTTGACACGTCAGGGGATGAAGTTCCGCAGCATTATGTTTAGAGGCGAACCATTTATCGCCAAAGAACGCATGGCAGAAATTTATTATCAGTACAACGAAAATTACAAGTTAAGTCAACGTTTGGACGCAACGCGCGACACACTTATGCGTATGCTAAGCAGCCGTATTGGCACAGAGATGCGTAAAGATTGGGTAGATTTAGAAATTGAAAATCTATCTAAAGAGGAATATGATGAGCTTGTTGGCGCTGGGCGTGTCCGTATGGGCGATAATGAAGAAAACGACGCAGCAGCAGTGACGCGCCGCACACAATTAGGTGCTGGGGAACAAGAACGAGAATTTACCAGTGAAAAAGCTGAGCGCAAGTTCTTGGCCAAGCAAATTACGACACGCGCTTTGAAGCCTTTGGCAAGACAAGTGAGACGTGCTAGTTTCCTTAATATCAATGCGCAATTTATTGATTTCTTGCATGAGTTACCAAGATTCTTTGACTTAGCGGCTTATCAATTATCAGAAGCAGAGTGGCAGACGCATGTTGAACACGTTGTGGCAAATCTCAAGAATCATCAAATGTCACTGGCGGACACAACGTTATATTTGTATTTATATGATTTGATGACTGGTAAGCATGGCGAACGTGATATTCGCTTCCTATTCATTGATGAAGTGCAAGATTATACGCCGTTCCAATTAGCTTTCTTAAAGTTTAGCTTCCCATTGGCAAAGTTCACGGTGCTCGGTGACCTTAACCAAGCAATTTTCACCAAGGATAATGCGGCTAATTTGCAGGAAGATTTGGCTAGCTTGTTTGACCCAGAGCGGGTAGACACGGTTAAGCTCACACAAACTTACCGTTCGACACAACAAATTACTGATTTCACCAAAGACATTTTATTAGGTGGGCAAGACATTGAAGCGTTTAATCGTAATGGCGAGAAGCCAATTGTGAAAATCGCTGACAATGAAACTGACTTGCTGAATAAGCTACGTCAGCAGTTACAACAAAATGCCAAAGACCAAGATTCGACAGCTATTATCACCAAAACACTCGCTGATGCGAAGTTGTTGGCGCAACAATTGGCTGATAAAAGTGTGACATTAATTCAATCAGAGAATCAACGTTTAGCACTGGGAACTATCATAGTACCATCGTATTTGGCTAAGGGACTGGAATTTGACGCAGTTGTCATTTGGCACGCGGATTGGACACGATATGCGGCAGAAGACGAACGTCGTCTATTGTATACAGTTGCGTCACGCGCGATGCATCGTTTGACATTGCTGGCTGAAAAGTCAGTGACACCGTTGTTGGACCATGTCGGTGCCGAACGTTATGAGGTTGAAAAATGAACGAGTTAGTCAATGAAATTTTGAAACGCTATCAGCAACCTTTCATGGTAATTGGTGTTACCGGTTCAGTTTCAGTTGGCAAAAGTACATTTGCTAATAATTTGGCAGCATTATTTCATCAGGAAAGCTTGACGACTAGTGTGATTAGTACGGATGATTTTCTGATGTCTAATGACACATTGTTGGCCGCCGGCATTTTTGAACAAAAAGGTTTTCCACAAACGTACGATTTGGACCGCATGGCAACAGTGATTAGAGATTTTAAGGTTGGTCGTGAGCAGATCGAGATACCACTTTATACGCAAGAATTGGCTGACATTCACCCAACACAACTGCAAACTATCACCCGACCCAATATTTTAATTGTTGAGGGTGTAACAGCCCTGCGATTACCAGAGGATGTGTTAGATTTCAAAATTTTTGTCACCGCAGATTTGGATAATATTAAGTCATGGTATTTGTCACGTACCTTGCAAGAAACGGCTTTAGCCAAGAATGATCCATCTAGCTGGCGCTATCAATATGCCAAAATGCCACTAGACGAGCTAAGCGATTTGGTAATGAAGGTTTGGGACACAACGAATCAAACCAATTTGGATCACTATATTTTACCTACGAAATCTTTAGCGGATGTGATTGTTACATTGAACGATCAGCACGATGTGAAAAATATCACTTATAATAATCGATAAAAAATTGTCAACTAAGTTGACAATTTTTTTTTAAAGCGTAAAATAGCTTTTTGAACCTAACGAAGAACTAAAGTGTTTTCTGTAAATAGCAGAAAACGAATGAAAGGATTTTGATATGTCGGATAAAATAGTAGACACAAAGGGGAAACCAGTCAACCGCATCGCCATGATGATTGTGTTGTTGGTCGGTGTGTTCTCTGTAATGCTGATGCAAACAGCTTTGGGGACAGCATTACCTGCATTGATGAAAGCGTTTGATGTTAACGCCTCAACAGTGCAATGGTTGACAACCATTTTCTTAATGGCTAACGGGATTATGGTGCCGGTTTCAGCTTACTTAACAACACGAATTCAAACAAAAACATTGTATCTATCAGCGCTTGGGTTGTTCACTGCTGGTACATTGCTGGCGTTTGTGACACCAACTAATGCCTTTTGGATGCTCATGGTGGCACGTGTTTTGCAAGCCATGGCTGTTGGTGTTTTGATGCCATTGATGCAAGTGATTTCGTTGAATTTATTTGACGCAGAGTCCCGTGGTAAAGCGATGGGTCTTGGTGGATTAGTTGTTGGAATGGCACCTGCCATTGGACCGACGCTGTCAGGTTGGATTTTGGAAAAAGATCACACCATTTTAGGCTTCACGCTTGAAAATTCATGGCGCTCAATCTTTGGCGTTATTCTACCAGTTGTTATTTTAGTCATGATTGCTTCATTTGTATATTTCCGCAACATTTTACCAACGAAAAAAGTGACACTAAATGTGCGCTCTTTGATTGAATCAACGTTTGGATTTGGTCTAATTTTGTTTGGATTTGCCATGGTTTCAGACCACGGATGGGGTGATTTTGGTTGGGTTATTCTGCCATTAATTGCTGGATTGCTGATTACAATTGAATTTATGTGGCATCAATCTCGCATGGAGAAGCCATTCTTGGATATGTCTGTCTTCAAGTCTAAGCAATTTACCATTACGACAATATTAGTGTCACTAGCTATGATGGCTATGATTGGTGTTGAAATGGTTTTGCCAATTTATATGCAAAATATCCGAGTCTTAACGCCGTTGGATTCTGGTTTGACGTTACTTCCCGGCGCGTTGATGATGGGAATTATGTCACCGATTGCTGGTGCTTTCTATGATAAGCATGGGGCCAAGCGCTTAGCCGTTACTGGATTTTCTATTTTGTTGATTGGTACGGTACCGCTATTTTATATGACCGCTGATACGTCGCAACACTTTATCACAGCACTATACACATTACGTATGTTTGGTATTGCGATGACAATGATGCCGTTGACAGCTTCTGCTATGGGTGCTTTGTCACCTGAAACAGCCGCCCAAGGAACAGCTGCCAACAACACGATGCGCCAAATTGCTTCTTCATTGGGAACGGCAATTTTGGCATCAGTCATGCAGTCTGTTACTGACAACAATAAGCCAGCTGCTTCACTTAAAGGCCAAGATCCATTGTCGTATGCTAATAAGTTAATAGATGCAACATTAAACGGCTTCCACGCTTCATTCTTGTTGGCCGCAGGATTTGCTCTTGTTGCATTGTTAATTACATTCTTACTACACAGTGGCAAAATTAACACACCAGCACACAAGGAGGACGCAGCCTAATGATTATTTTGTTGATAGCGTTATTTGCTATTTTGGCCTTTGTAGCCAATATGATGATTACCAATCGTGGTATACGTATTGTAACAACAGTGATTATGTTTGTTGGGTTGATTGCAAGTGTTGCTGGCGTTGCGGCTAACATGAATTCACACTACGGTATGAAGGAAGTCACCACGACAACCAAAAAACAAATCTACACAGCCGGAACGGCGTCACAGGGATTTGGTCTATTGCTTTATCAAGGTGTTGGTACAAACGGCGCTGAAAATGTCTATGTTTACCGTGCCACAGACAATGCTAAAAAGACAACTGTTGCAAAGCCCAACTTGAAGACCAGTTCTCGTATGTCTAATATTTCCGGCAATAAAGCCTACAAAATTACAAAAACAACGCGTTATGTCTATAAAAATGCCACGATGCGGTTGATGTTTGGTATTGGTGGCAATAATCACCAACTTAAAAATAAGCATGTTGTTTATCAAGTGCCAAGCACTTGGGTTGCTTTGACGACGACTCAAGCTAAGTCATTGCAATCAAAAATGACACCCAAGACAGATGCTGAAAAACAAGCACTAGCCCAACAACAAGCACAGTTAGCTGCTTTGGCAAAAACGGATCCAGACAAAGCGGCACAATTACAAGTTGCAGCAGTCAAAAAAGCGTTAAATATTAAATAATATGTCATCAACGTTTTCGCCTTAAACAGGTTGAAAACGTTTTTTTTGATACAATTGCAGTTGTTCTTAATCGGTGAAAAAATTAATCCAATAATTGGGAGTAAAAAAGAATTACGGTTATTAGCGTATTACTTGCTAATTTCTGTGAATGTGTTACACTAATGGGGTAATAAAAGTTTTTGATTTTGATTTGTTTTTTTCGGAAGGCGCTCAGTACCAATTATTTTAGATTACGAACAATATTACTTGGTGAGCACACCAAAGGAGAAACATATCATGGAAAAAGGCACAGTAAAGTGGTTTAACGGCGAAAAGGGTTACGGATTCATCACACGCGAAAACGGCGAAGATGTATTTGCACACTTCTCAGCAATCCAAGGCGACGGCTTCAAGACTCTTGACGAAGGTCAAGCAGTTACTTTCGAAGTTGAAAGTGGTGACCGCGGTTTGCAAGCTGTTAACATCGTTAAGGGCTAATAACCAATTAGAAAGAACTCGCTTCGGCGAGTTTTTTTGTGTCGTGATTTCGTGGTATAATGATATCGTTACGATTAACACAAACATAAACTAAGGAGTTTAGAACAAATGGCTAAATTAGTACTAATCCGTCATGGTCAAAGTGAATGGAACGCATTGAACTTATTCAATGGTTGGATTGACACAAAGTTGTCAGACAAGGGTGTTGAACAAGCAAAGGAAGCTGGCGAATTGTTGGCTGCCGAAGGTATCCAATTTGATCAGGCTTATACATCAGTTTTGACACGTGCAATTACAACATTGCACTACGCTTTGGAAGAGGCTGGTCAATTGTTTATTCCTGAAGAGAAGTCATGGCGCCTTAACGAACGTCATTATGGCGCTTTGCAAGGTCAAAATAAGGCTGAAGCTGCTGAAAAGTGGGGCGACGAACAAGTTCACATTTGGCGTCGTTCATACGATGTTTTGCCACCATTGTTGGACTCATACGATGAAACAATGACAGTTCAAGGCAAGACATATCCTGCGTTTGATCGTCGCTATGCCGATGTACCTGAAGGCGAATTGCCATTGGGTGAAAATTTGAAGATTACTTTGGAACGTGTATTACCTTTCTGGGAATCAAACATTTCAAAGGACTTGAAAGCTGGTAAAAACGTTGTCATTGCCGCTCACGGTAACTCACTTCGTGCTTTAGCTAAGCATATCGAACACATCTCAGACGATGACATTTTGAATCTTGAAATTGCTAATGGACAACCACTAGTTTATGACTTGGATGACAATTTGGAAGTTGTATCAAAGACAACATTAACAAAATAAAGTCAATTATCATTCCTAGGTATACCAAAATTGGTATACCTTTTTTTATTGCTATATTTTGCTTTTTTTAGTAGAAAAGTGTACATTGGTATATGTTGTGAAAACGATTTTGATATGTTATGAAAGTTTACATGAAAATGATTATTTGTCCTTAAAAGCGTTATTATCAGTAGTATTATGTCAGTATAGGGAAAGGAATCACTAGATTTGTGTTACATTTGGCACAAATTGGAGTGTGTGAGGTTATGAAAGATTATTTTCAACGGATGGGCCACTCATTGATGCTGCCGGTGGCAGTTTTACCAGCAGCTGCGATTTTAACAGGTATTGGTAATTGGCTACCAGCTACTTGGTTTATAAGCGGTGTTTTAAAGTTAGCTGGTGGTTCGATACTTGATATCTTAGCGCTTTTATTTGCGGTTGGCTTGGCTTTAGGAATGTCCAATAAAAAGGATGGGGCGGTTGCTTTGGCAGCAGTCGTTGGTTACGCGTTGACAGACTATGTGCTCCGTCCAGAAAATATTGCGACTTTGTTTGGTCAGAAAATAACAGCCGTCAACGCTGCTTTTGGTACACCAACGCACAACAATGTCTTATTTGGTATTGTTTCTGGTTTAGTTGCAGCAGCGCTTTTTGATAAATTTGGACAAACAAAATTGCCTCAAGCGCTGTCTTTTTTTAGTGGGAAGCGATTAGTACCGATTTTAACAGCTTTGGCGATGCTAATATTTAGTATTGTGATGATTGTGATTTGGCCGTTTGTCTACGCAGCATTAGTTGCTTTTGCAACAACCATTGCTAATCTTGGTTGGATTGGGGCAGGATTGTATGGCTTCTTTAACCGATTACTGATTCCAACGGGGCTACATCATGCCCTGAATTCAGTCTTTTGGTTTAAAGTTGCCGGGATTAATGATATTGGTAATTTTTGGGATTCACATGGTGTTTTGGGCATTACTGGCCGTTATCAAGCAGGATTTTTTCCAATTATGATGTTTGGTTTGCCGGCCGGTGCGTATGCCATTTATCGTAATGCGTTACCAGAGCAAAAGAAACGGATTGGTTCGTTAATGTTGGCAGCAGGTGTTGCCTCATTCTTTACAGGTGTGACAGAGCCTTTAGAGTTTTCATTCATGTTTGTTGCGTGGCCACTGTACTTGATTCACGCAGCTTTAACTGGTTTGAGCTTAGCAGTAGCGGCATTTTTCCATTGGACATCTGGCTTTGGCTTTTCGGCAGGGTTAGTCGACTACGTATTAGCGTTCAAAATGCCTTTGGCTAACAAGCCTTATATGTTGTTACTGCAAGGGGTTGTGTTTGCGATTTTGTATTATGTGATTTTTAATTTTGCCATTCAAAAATTCAACTTGATGACACCCGGTCGTGATCCAAAGGAAAATGATGTGCCAGAAAGCACTGTGCCGTCGCGTCCGTCGACAGAAGATAAGTATTTACGTAGTGCGCGTGTCATTTGGCAAGCGTTGGGCGGAGATAATGCAAAAGATAATTTAACTTATGGTAGATTGTAAAATTAAACCGAACACTTGAATAAAAAAGCCGCAGCGCCTTTAATGGTAATTGTCTAAAACAACCATAAAGGAACTGCGACTCATGACTAGTTTATCATCTCAAGAACGCAC
>NZ_MOWQ01000048.1:0-9960 GCF_002095565.1 Leuconostoc sp. BM2
CGCGCAATGGCACGAACAGAATAATTCAATTCGAGTAAAGTTTGAATGACAGTGCGTTCTTGAGATGATAAACTAGTCATGAGTCGCAGTTCCTTTATGGTTGTTTTAGACAATTACCATTAAAGGCGCTGCGGCTTTTTTATTCAAGTGTTCGGTTTAATTTTACAATCTACCAAATAACCACATTTTGTCCTGTAGATAATACTTCCGTTTCGTCTTGACCATCCTTGCTATTACCCAATTGCTTCCACACAATCATATTGTAGTCATCATCTAATTCAACAGCATAATTTTGTGTCATAACGTCTTTTAAAGTTTTATTTATGTTGACTTCGATTGAGTGCTTGGAGATTTCTTTTTTGCGCTCTAATTCTTCTGAAATCTTTAACTTTATCCTTTCGAGCATTTTAACAGCCTGTGCTACTTTTTTATTATACTCACTACTTGCCTTGATATTATTCAACTGACCTTTAATGCTGTTCAGCTTTGCCTCGTTAGCTTTAATCTTTTCTTCTGCTGTTCTGAGATTATTCTGAAACAATGCACGGTTCTGCATGTTTTTGTCAATATCTGTTTGATTATCAGTTCCGGCTTCTGATTCTCTTTTTTTCACTATCTCATTTGCTCTATCTAATTCTTTACGATATTTTTCAAGCTCAATTTGAAACTTGACAATATGCTCATGGCTGTAACGGATTTTTTCAAGTAATTTAGGCATATCGTCCAGTGAAGCATAGAGGCTTTTTAATGAGTTCAAATAGTGTGCATTATCATGTGGCAGTACGGCTAATGATTTTAAGACATCTTCTTCATGTCCGCCTTCCATAATAGGACGGCCACAAATACAAATGCCTCGATTTAGAATATCTTTTATTACTGATTCGTATAGGTTTTCATATACTTCCGGCTGTTCTCCCTCACTATTTAAAAATTTCAAATATTTGGGATATGTCTTTGCCAATTCAAGTTTGTAGACTAGTTTGACAGCTAAGTCGTTACTTTCCTGAACTATGTTAGCAAGTTTAATTTTATGCAATTCAACTTTATTTTCAACAAGATTTCTATCTTTAACAACGCGTTTCAATGCTTCCACACTAGATTGAGCCTTTTTAGCTTTATCAATAGCTATTGTCAAGTCTCCAATAATTTGTTCTGCAAGTTCCTTTTTTTCTTTCCATTTAATAATTGCTACTTCTGAATTTTTTTGGGTCTGGAGGGCTTCTTGTTCAGTTGAGGTTTGTGCTTTCATTTGAGAAGCAACTTTACCTATTATTTTTGTTCGCTTGTGTTGATCCCCTAAAAAATTTTGTGCTGTTTCAAGTTGATTGAGGCCAAGGACACCTATTATTGCTTCCTTCAAGCTTTTTTTAAAATCAGAACTACCTATTGGCTTCTCAACTCGCTCACCATCGAACATGTATACGTGGGCTAAACCAATTGGCATCATTTGCTGGATATACTTTTCACCATCCTCAACTTTTGTCCAACCATGAGATACGCCATCTTTCCAGAGTTCAAATTGACTTTCTAACTTTTTTATGTGATTTTTAACGTAAGATTTTTTAATAAAATTCACAGTACGTGATGCGATGTATTTGGATCCATTGTGAGAGAAGTTGACTCTAACGGATAATTCCACTGATTTTCCTACTGGTAAATCGTCAGCCACTGAGTAGTTCAAGTTTTCCTCAGACTTGGGTAAGCGAAGTACCAATGGGCTTTCGCCATAAAAGCAAAAGCGCACAGCTTGAGAAAAAGTTGTTTTTCCTACTCCATTTGGTGCAATAATTAGTGTTATCTTTTTGTCATCAGAAACCGGGAAAAGAAACTCATTTTCACCCTTGTATTGTCGAAAATTTATGAGTGTAATACTATTAAATATCATAATTTTTATTTACCAGTCGAACCAATCGTTGAATTTTATCTTCAGAAGATGTCGTATTATTATCATATAAAAACTCTTCTGCAGCTTTGAGCAAGGCATCTTTTAAAAGAGTAAACTTTTCGTCATTGATATCATCATAGTTTTCCGTCATGTTCTTCCTCCAAATACTTGTCAAATAAATAATTGTACTTTACTTCAAGCGCTGACCGATTACAAGCAGCGCTAGTGAACTCCTTAACGCGCTTTAATTCAGAACGATTGATACTTTCATATTCTTCACCTGATCCCAATACAACCATGTCATATATAATAGCTATCTCTTTACCTGCTGATCGTCGAAGCAATCGGCCACGTCGTTGAACGAATTCGCGTGGATTTCCTGAACTCGCAAGAATAATTCCTGTTGAAATTTGTGGAATATCAACACCCTCATCAAGAGCCTTAATAGCTACTAATGTCCTAATGGTACCATTTTTGAATGAATCAATCCGGTCTCTTCGTTCTCTCCCGTTTTCATCCTTGGTATACTGAGCTGAGGGGATTCCCTTCATACTTAACATTCTGTTAACAGATTCAATTTGACGTATACCAACTTCTTCGTTTTGTAGATCAATGTCGGAATTTTTTGCACTCTCAGAAATGGTCGTAGCTCCGCAATATATTAACATGTGCTCTACATCATGTAAATTGTCTAATAAATCACTTAATTTTTCTATTTTTTCCTGAGCACCATATACTATTCGTGCTCTCTGGAAAATCTTCATCTGCGCTTCAATAGATAGTGATTCAAAATTAAGCTCATCATCTGGATTTTGCAACATTTTAACAAGTTCAAGGGTTAATTTTTTGTATTTATCAATTTCAGCATCAGACAATTGTACCTCTATAGGATGGTATTCATATTTTGTTAGTTTATGGTTTTCAATCGCCTTTTCAAGGCTATATTCTGCAATTATTCCACCAAAATATTTAAATAGCCTTTCCGTTTTATCCTCTGACATATATATGCTAGGCGTTGCAGATAGTCCTAAACGACGTTCTACGTCTGGTAGCTTTGAAAGAATACTTTCTGTACCGAGTCTATGACACTCATCGGCAATCAGAACGTAATTGTGGCGAAGTTTCCTGATTTGTCTGATCATTTTATCACTAAAGTAAGTTGGAATAGTACTGACTACAAAAATAGACTCAGAAGGTTCAAATTCCCAATATTTAATACTATTTTTGAGTTGTACAGCCCAATCGTTGTTCTCTGAATAACATTTAATGACTTTTTCTGAATACTCACTGAGCTCTGATGCCCATTGTTGCACTAACGTTTTATCAGGTACAACAATCACAAAGAATTGTGGTCCCTCTTGGTGTACCAACTTTTGAGTCGCATAAATAGCGGTCTTCGTTTTACCGGTCCCTGTGGCAAAAGAAATGATTCCTTTTTTTCGTTCTAACCACTTTGCTGCTGCTTTACGTTGATAATCATAAGGTTCAAATTTTAATGGTTGTTCAGTGATGCTTAATTCCGATTCAACTAATTTTTCGGGATTAGTTTGAGACAAACGGTGATAAAGGTCCGAAATGCTTTCATTGGTTTCATATGATTTTAAAATTTCATTTGAAACAGATTCCTGAATAGTTACCGTGTGAAAATATTTCAGTTTACTATTCCAAGTACTAGAAAAATTCGATTTAATATTATCGATAAAATCTTGTTGACCATTTATCCAAGATCTAAATACACTAAAATATTCTAGATTAAATTGAATTGCACTTTTGGTTTCATTATTAGATCCTGATGTAGCAATTACGTTGCCTATTTCATCATAAAAAAGAGCAACTTTTTCATGAAATAGACCTTGCTGCCTATTTGGTACCACTACTCGTACATCTAGATATCCTTCTCTAATTAGTTGAACTAATATTTGAGCTGATATATTTGATTTTTCCCCAATAATTCGATATGTTTTGAAAAGTTCATTAAGTTGAGCGGTCGTTTCTTCTATGGGATTTAAGGAATCAATCAATGCCTGCCCATCTTCCAAGGAAACAAATGGAGAAATCAACAAACTCATATGGCCTTTATTTTGAATAAATTTTTCTAATCCCTGTATATATGCTATCAAGATACTTGACGAGAAATATCCTACAGAACGATCATACTTTACTGACTCACCTAAAACCGGAACATAGAAATCATTTATTACATCGTCCTCGGTTGTTCGGTATTGTATTTTTATATTTGAGCCAATATTATCTAAAAACATGAGAGCTCCTCACCAAAATTAATCTAATTATTTAAAATGGCAGATATTAATACATATTTTCATAGCAATGATGAATGTGTTTTATACTAATGTCCATGTTGTTTGCCTTATTATTTAGCGTCAAGAAATTGTGGCAAAAAAAACGCGTTCGGAATACGAACACGGCTAAGTGACGCCTATCCGTTTACAGTGGAGCACCTTACTCAAGTTGAAGTAGGTTGCTGCTAGGTCAAAGTGTGTAACCACTCGCCAGCTCTTGATATAAAACGTGATTTTATTGTCAAAATAACTATAACATATATTTTAAAAAATTTTTAAACTAGCAACACAAAATTTTTTATTTTGGTTATCAATAATAAAATCATCATAATTGAGTACATCTTAGTTTAGTTTTTTTGGTTAAACAGCTTTTTAATGTATTGTACTGTTCTAGGAGAAATGTTGAAAGCCTCTGCTGTTTTTTTTTACTGTATGTATTTGAGAATACTCAAAGATAGCCGTATTTCGACCGTCCTTTTTTCTTCTTGGTCTGCCTTCTTTGTAATTTGGATTATGCTGTTTAGCGAAAATTTTTCCTGCTTGTGTACGTTCGATGATCATATCACGTTCCATTTCCGCAATTGATAGTAAAGTTCGAATAATCATGCGACCCATAGGTGTATTATCAATTGTTCCCAAATTTAGAACCTTAATTATTATTTTTTCTCTTAATAAATCATCAATTAAATTTAATGCTTCTCTGGTATTTCGGGCAAGACGATCTAACTTTGTTACAATCAATATATCATTGGGTTGAATTGTTTTCACCAATTTACTAAACTGTGGTCGTGCTGTGGTCGTACCTGAATATTTTTCGCTAAAAATAATTTTGGCACCCGAATTTTTCAGCGCCTCTTTTTGTTCACTCAATGATTGCCCCGCAGTAGAGACTCGTGAATAGCCAAAAACTGTCATTTTGAACCTCATTAAAATGCATAACTAAATTGCAGTATATAAGTTTAATGATATCATGATATAAAAAAAGCGCAAATTACTTATAAGTTTATTGCACTAATAACTGTAAAGCTGTCATATTTTTTTGTGAAGATTAAATTATGATATACTCATAAGTCAATAATTAGGACTATTTTTGGATCTGGTGCAAACAGTGTGAGAGATGACCATCTAACCAGCTATTGATCCTATGTTGAAGGTTATGCAGCTAACAATGCTTCTAATTCGTCCACGACTGAGAACCCGATGAGACTTAACTCTCGTCGGGTTCTTTTGCGTATTGCGTGAACAATTTCCACACCGCTCAACGTTGCACTAGCGGTTCGAATGCTTTGAAAGCTTGCTGAGCGGACACGATGACGTTTAATGAATCGGTGGTCCTGTTCAATCAAATTATTTCGATATTTGGAACATTGGTGGGCTGATTTGCTCAAATAGTCTTGCTTTATCAGGTGCTTCACTGCTTTCAGTGTTGCCCGATATTGATCAGTGACTAATCGATCAGGCCGACCATTGGTCGTCAAGAGACGCTTCAAAAAGTGATAGGATGCGGTATAATCGCGGTGTTTTCGTAGCTCAAAATCCATGGTCAAACCGTTACTGTCAATAGCGCGATACAAATAGGCCCAACGGCCTTTAACTCGAATATAGGTCTCATCGATTCGCCAACTTTTAGCGTGAGCTGTTTGATGCCGACGCCATAGAGCCTTAAAGATGGGGCCATAGTGATGAACCCAACGCATGACCGTGGTGTGATGAACAGTGATATCCCGAAGCAATTCAACGATGTCACGATAGCTGAGACTGAATCTGAAATAGTAGCCAACGGCTACTAAGATGATGTCCTTTTGAAAGTGGCGTCCCTTAAAGTGATTCATGCGCGCAATCCCTCGTTTCTTGGCACCCAGTATACTAAAATCAAGTCAGCGAGGAAAATTTGCACCAGAACCCTATAAAGCTTATGGCGCGCCACGTCTGCGATTAGCATTAGCTGATCTGAATTTGCATCATGGAACCAACCGAGTACGTCGTTTAATGCGAGAAGCTGGCATATACTCTGTCATGACTCGTCGATTTAACAAACCAACGACAACAGTTGATTATCGTCAACGTCCCAACTTAATCAGGCATTTACCCGAAGCCAATGCTTGGAGCATGGACATCACTTATTTAAAGTTGAGTAATGGTCAGTGGGTCTATTTAGCGTCAGTTTTGGATTTACAAACGCGTAAGATATTAGCCCATCAAATCAGTGCCACGATGGATACCAAATTGGTAGTAACAACACTACAAAGATCGCTGTCAACTGATAAAAAACCAAATTATTTACACACTGATATGGGCAGTCAGTTCACTAGTTTTGGCTTTGAAAATTTGTTAAAGCGACATAAAATTGATCATTCGTATTCAAAACTAGGACATCCATATGATAATGGCAAAATTGAAAGTTTTCACTCCCTATTAAAGCGTGAAATGATTTATCAATTCCGGTTTCCATCGATTGCACATCTAATTTTAGATGTGTCCAAGTATATTCATTGGTTCAACAACGAAAGAATCAGTCTTGCCAATCAAAAAATAAAAGTTGCCTAATCAGTTCAGCCCTAGATAAAAAATAGTCCGAATTATTGACTTATGAGCAATGTGATGACACAACACGGGGATGAATTTATTAGGTTGAGACATGAAGCATTACAAGCATAGTACTTTTTTGTTTGCTATGCTTTTGAATCAGAACGCTCGCTATCACAGAGTGTTATAGTGAGCATGTATTTATCGAGTGATAAGTAGCTAGTAGGCTATTTAAAGGTATATAATTGAAACATACTAAATGGGAGTTCTTATTCATGTACGCAAAACGTTTTATACAGCTATTTATTATATTTCTAATAACGATTTTTTTCTCCATGATTTTTGTAGTTTACTTTAATATTAAAGGCTATTTAGCGCAGTCCCTTGTGTTATCTTTAGTTGGTTACGTCATTTTAGTAATTCCGTTAACAATACTAACGCTGCTGAAACAGCGAAAGAAGTTTAGTCACGATTCAGGAATAGGTAAAAGCAATAATATATTTCAGAATTCCTTAAACGTCTTGGATAATATTATTATTCTCTCAACTATTTCATCGGACAACATTGCTAATTCGAGTATCATAACGTTTAAGCAATCTAATTCTGAGGAAAATGTTTTCTACTGTGTTACAAAAAAAGACAGCACACGCGTCAAAAATATTAGATTCAACAACAAGGTATCCATAGCTACTTGGTTTGATAAACAGACCGGATATAGGATGAGTTCGAACTCCGTGGTTGCTGAAATTATCGAGAACAAAGCGATGAATGATGAAGTCATTCAGCATCCAGAAATTAAAAAACTATCTGATGATTTTAGTAATAATGTTATTATTAAGCTGAAAATTAATTCTGCTTTGGTTGAGTCATTTCAGTCTAGCCCTGTTGTAGTTGATTTTGCTTAGTTTAATCGATTTATTAAAATTAAAAAATGCTTTCTCTTAATATATCGAGAGAAAGCATTTTTGTGTATTTGTTGATTAAGTTAGCATATTTTTTACTGGCATATCCCACTGGTTACGCGAAAAATTGTCAATTAATTGTGGTGGTAACACTAACGAAATTGTGTCTTTACTATATTCAGATAATACACGGTCGAAAAATCCGGCGCCATATCCCACTCGATAATTATCTGGTGTAAAAGCTACCCCTGGAACAATCATTAGATCAATCTCGTTTAAGCTGTGTGCAAGATTTTCTTCCTGATTAGGTTCTAAAATACCAAAATTAGATTTGCTTAATCTATTTTTTACTATAATCGAACCAAAGTAAATCTTTTTTTGAGACTCTGGGAATGAACACTTTTTTACCAACATTGATAGCCATATCTATTATTGGTTGAGTGTTAAGTTCATTTTCTATGCTCATTGTCACTGCCACAGTCGAAGCATCTTGCCATAACTGACAATTAAATAGTTGTGTGTATAGTCTAGTTTCGTGTTTGAGCTTATCATCTGGTTTATAAGAGTTTAAGTTCTCCAAAATATATGTTCTGATTTCTTGTTTTTCTGACAACATAAATTAATACCTCGTACAATCCAAAAGTTATTCTGACAGTATCTTAGCAACGACCTTTTTTAAGTTTGGGACAACTTCTTTTTCAAACCATTTATTTTTCTTAAGCCATATATTATTTCTGGGAGAGGGATGAACAATAGGAAAATAATTAGGAAGATAGTTCTTGTAATTTTTAATAACATCAGTTATTTTGTCTGAACTTCTAAGATTTAGATAATATTTTTGAGAATAAGAACCAACTAGAATAATTAACTTCACGTCAGCCATTTTGTTCAATAAGCGCGGATGCCACTTATCTGCAATACCTTTTCGAGGTGGTAAATCACCAGATTTAGACTTGCCGGGGTAATAAAAATCCATTGGTATAACACCAATCATCCCCGAATTATAGAATATATCCTTATCAACGCCCAGCCATTCACGTAAACGATCACCTGAGGCGTCATTCCACATAATTCCGGTATTTTGAACTCGTAAACTTGGTGCTTGACCGATTATGACAATTCTAGCATTTGTGGGTGCATTATAAATTGGCTTTAATCCAAGTTGAGTGAACTGTTTGTTGGCAGGATCCTGTTCGATTTCTTCAAAAATACTCATGTTTTTTCTCCCCTGGTTTTCTAATGGTTCAATTCAATTATAAACCTGTGGCAATGGGATTGAAAAATTAGTGTAGTTCAGAACGGGAATTAGTCTAATTTGTGCACTAGAAAGATTAATACATAACTTGTGGTTAAACTGATTTTCAGTTTAACTCGGATTATTCAATTAAATATTAGACGTTGTATCATACCCCGCCCCCTTGTTGCCAGATTGTAGAGCACACACATACCGTTGCCTTATAAAAATGTCGAATTTTGAAAGGTTTTTTATAGGGGGGGTTATCCCAAAAACGTTGATATAAAGGCTTTTATAAATTTCAATACAAAACACAGGAATGCTGTTATATCAACGTTTACAGCTTACAAATTTCTAAAACGGGCATAGTTTATCACTACTGCCACAAGGGATTAGCACACTTTACGTTATAATTACCGTAAAAAGTACCCCCTAAACGCACCCTAGTTTTTGTAGTTAGGGTTACTTTAGCCACCACCTTTAAGCCTATTCTTTAGTTAAGAACCCTTTAACATTGCTAGATTAACCTTGTCAAGACCCCCCTATAAAAAATAATCGAAAATTGTTACCTTGACACAAGACGAGCCCTATGTGTGCGCTCTCCCAGATAGCAAAGTGGGGCGGGGGTGTAAATTATATAAGGCTACAAGTGTAAACTAAAATTATTTATTGCTGATTCATTTATTGTTGAGTATGCACTCTGTTTCAGAGTGCTAAAATGGGTCACACATCATTTGACATGCTTTTGAAGCATAATGCCAGCTATCACAGAGAGTTATAGCGGAAGTTTGTTCGCGTTTGCAACGCTAACGAGAAAGTTCGTTATAGATTTGACTGATAACGGATATAATCTCATCCCCCATATCAGTGAGCAAGACATAGTGCTCTTATACTAAAAAAATGGACTATTTTTATTCAGTCCGTAAAATGAAAGTATAGGAGTATTTTTATGTCAATTCGTTATTCACAAGATTTCAAAGATTCATTGGTTAAACTTCACCAAGAAGGCCGTTCACTTAAATCATTAGCAGAAGAATTTGGACCATCAAAAGATTCTATTGCTATTTGGGTTAAACAAGCTACCCCAATCATGATTAAGGGTCAGTCAAAGAC
>NZ_MOWQ01000049.1:0-9752 GCF_002095565.1 Leuconostoc sp. BM2
AATTAATACTCATTATATCACCGAAATACGTTTTTAATTTTTCTATTAATTCTATGTCAAAATTATTTTAAATTTCTAATGTACCGCTTCTTGTTCTAGTTTACTTGACCTCGCTTAAGAAAAGTTATTCATTAGTTTATTCATGATTGTTTTACAACCAAATTCGAATTATCTTAATAAAAAAATTGAAAGGAAAATAGTCAGCCCTAGTTCCTGTAAATTTCTAGAATTAATTGTTCAGTCTAATCTGATTGTTTTAAATATTATATAACATTTGTTCCAGGTCATTAGGCTATAAAAAAAACATTATTTACTGATTTCAGAGATCGAAATCTACCAATAAATAAATTATCTTATTATTGTTCCTTAGGTAAAAACGAAAAGTGATCACTCAAAGCGAAACGAACATTACAAACTTGTTCTCTGATGATATATTGACACATTATATTTTGTAAAATTCACTATATCAAATAATTTTTCATAAGCAATCAGCTACTTATACATATCGGTTTTGGTATTTTTTGCTACCAACTTGTTAATACTGTAATCAGTAAGGTTAAATTCTTTTGCAACTTTTTCAAGGCAATTTTTATCAGTATCCTTAACTGTACTTTTTTTGAAAAGATAAGCGATATTTTCATCGCAACTTATAGTTTCGGTAACTGATGATAACGATCATCTTTCCATTTTCGTAGACATTTAAGTAATCATTTGATGACTTAATAACTTTCCCTTACATTCCTCTTGATATTTGTGACTCACATTCTTCTTGAGCCTTTTCTTGTTCAACTTTCTTTTGATTTCTTAAGAATTGACGTTCTGCATTTGTCTCAGCACGGACGTCCTGCCGCCACAAACGACTAATTTTATTAAACGAGCCACCCCGCACTGGCATCTGATCACCTATGTGCTTCTTTGTTGTATTTGGGTTTACATTGTTGATCAAGGGTTTGGAGGCCAAGTTTTTTTCCTCTGGGCTAGATGCAATTTTAGTTTTGTCTACGTAACCACCTTTGTCAAACTTTTTAACACGTCTTAGCAATTCAGACATTTGTTGGTCAATATCATTCATTGAGATGTCTTCAATTTGTGCTAAATGTTTGTAGAGTTGATTCGCTAAGCGTTTCCTTAATTCCTCTTCCTTATTCTCAGACCATTTGAGTTGTCCCTTATGCATCACGCCCTGGTCTTCAATATTAATGGCGTCGTATTCTTGTGCCAGCGACTTAAAACCCTCATATTCAGGTTTAAGCTCTTCGGCAAACAAATCATCTATTAGTTGATCGGTTAATTGATTTGCTTTTGCCATCCTGCCTTTTCCAGCTGTTAAATGAGCATTACCAACCTGCCACCGCCCTTTCATGTTTTGAGGTAAAGCATCGTAAATTTGTTTGATGGCTTTAGCATGACGATCATTTAATAGGTTGTCTGGCGCTGCCTCCACAATTTCTTTTTTAAAGCCACCAACACCTTTTAATATTTCCTGATGCCGTCTTAGTTCCTGTGATGACATTAATTGTTTTCTAAACTGTCGTTTGGCTTGTTCAATCACTTCCAGAGGTATAACACCTATTGGCTGCCCTTTATACTTACCTTCTTGCTTGATCATCTCAGGACGCGTTTCTTGGCTTTTTTTAGCAAACCACAGATGCATGTTTAGGTGGTCAGTATCCTGATGAATCACACCAAACCAGACAACGTCATTTTCATCTTCTCCCAAAGGTAAATTAAATCCTTTGTTAATTAGCGTCTTAGCAACCTCTTGTTCTGCATGCTTCAATTTATTTTGGTCTATCATACGAGTTTCGGGATCATAGAGATCGTTTTTAACTAACCAATCGCCTCTGATTGAAAAAGCGAGTTCATGGATATTATTGCCATTTTTTTGAGCCTCATCCAAGTCTTTTCTCAATACAGAAATATCGTGATTATCATAATTTAGTTTATCGCTACCAAATATTGGATGCGTTTCTGTCACCGCAGAATTGCGGTTAGCATAGCCAGGCTTGCTAAATTGTTCCTTTAAGTCAATTAAATCGTTCATGGACTCATTATTAAGATCGTTTGTCTTTTCCGAATTATTAGCGTAGTCAACTAAATCTGAGTAATTTTGTCCCTTTATATCTGCTGTACTAGACGTGACAAACTGCGCGGGTAGATTAACCATTGCTGTCTTTTTTTCACCCAGTGCAAAGGCGGCAATTTTACCAGTCTTCGCCATTTTGCAGTTCCTCCATAATCTCTTCTAAACTATCAAACTCTTGTTGATAGTCAATCGTCAAACGGCGAGCCGTTCTGGAAGACATGTTCAGCATTTGAGCAATTTGCATATAGGACTGTTGATAGTTATTAAACAAAACTAAACTGAGCTGTGCCAAATAGTACGTGCTATTATCGCGTTCATGTTGACTGTCAGCCATCTCACTAACCTGAGTAGGATGGTGCCAATTGAATTCATCAAGTTGTTCTAAATACTTTGTCAATTGTGCTTTTCTTTTACTATGCTTTTTAGTCGTCATCGAGTTGTCCTCCTGTTTGGTGATATTTTTTGATCAGCTGCTTATCCCGAGTCCGAATTTTTTTATATTCTTCATAGGATTGTGCCAATTCATTGTTTGGATTGAGTTCTGTTGGTGTACCAAATTGTTGGAACTCTGTTGGATTAATTGGGTTGATGGCATATTTAACAAAACCATTTTTTAAATTAATGCCTTCTGGAATGTATTCAAGTTGACGTTGTTGCATGGTTAAAAGAAAACCTAATAAATTCTCTACATTTGCCAATTGCGCAGTCAATTTTGAATCACTTTTTGTGGAGTTGGCATCATTTACCTTCTGGGCTAGTTCTGAATAATTAAGACGTGCATTGTTGGCATTAAGCGCAATATTTTCTACGAAGAAATGCAAAGCAAACTTATAGGCACTACTTCGACTAAACTTCGCATTAAGAGCATTTGGGTGTCTTTCTATCCAATGCTTCATTTGTTGAAAATACCATTCTTCATCTCGTGAATTTTTAATTCCAATCATTGTTGGTCTTTCATCAAAAGTTGATTGATTGATGTCAAATTCATTTAACAAATTTTCAATAAGCTCTAGTTCTGATTTAACCTCTAAAGGGATATCTTCGGGTAGCGTTGTATCATATTTTTTATTCAAAACATTTCTTCTTTTGATGAGTGCCTTCATTTGACTTGTTTTGAATTCTATTGCATCTTTCACTTATTCACTCCTTTCAGCATTACCGTTTAAGTAGTTGATTGTCCAGCCATCTTGAACGTTAAAAACATAGACATTAAATTTCAAAGTATTGTCATTTGACTGTGCCATCATATGAACACCACGGGGAACTAACTCAACATTTTTGTAAATTGGTTTGACTTGATAACGCACATAATTATTTTTTGACTGATGCAAGTAATCAGCAATTTCAGTTTCATAAGTCACCATACTTTTTGCATTCGCTCGACTATCTGCATTTAATTGTCGTGTCCCTGTAATCAAATTTTTGGCTTCATTGTTTAGACCAGTAAATTGATACCCAATCAGATGACTACGGTTGTATAACCAGTCTGTAGTATTTGTTCCAGTTTTAATGGCATGGTATCCTGGCGTTTTAATTGTTAATTGTTCACGCGCTTTATACTTTTGAGATGGCGGCATCAACTTTTGATTCAATAAGGCATCAGCAACCTGAGGTCTGCCTAACCAATCTAATGACGAAAGTTTTTGCCAGCCACCCTCTTTTATTTGTAAATCATCCTGACTAAATGTTGGTTGGTTATGATTAATCTCAACAACTGTTTGACCAGTATATTTCAAATTAACAAGATCATCATTTTGTGTTGGAGAGATACTTTGTTTATCAATATTAATCAGTTGTGATTGCGAACCTAGGGCTACAATTTTTTGCAAAATCGACACACGATTTAAATACACAATACCTATCAATATGACAATGCCTAATAATATTCTTCGAGCCAATCTACCACGTTTATAATTTTTCATTTGAACCCTTTCTGCTTATTCAAATTCATCAAAGTCAATCGATTTTGGCAAATTTTTTTCCTGAGGGCGAGCATTTTTTTGAATTCGTTCTACCTCATCATTTAATTCTGGAAAATACATTTCAAGTCGTGCCAGAATTGTTTTAAACATTTCCCCAATGGCAATTGTATTGTCATTTAATCCGTGCACAACATTATTGTTAGCCATGATTAAATCGTCTAGGTAGCTGTGTAACACATTACTAGCATCATCTTCTCTAATTCGCTTTGCATAGTCCGTAATAACAATACGCAGTAATTCATTTGTAGATGTTCCTTCTGCTTGCGCACGCTGGTCAATGATATTCAAATCTTGTTTATCAAGACCACGAACTTCTTTTCTAACTGTCTGCATAAAAACTCCTAAATTTATTTTGATAATTGGGAACAGGTTAAGGGGAAATGCCGGCACCATGTGCCTAAACCCCGCCGTGCGGGCATTTCAAGTGCTGGGAGTGTGAGCGTTTGGTTAAACCATTTTTTAACCTACGTTTAACCCTTTTTAAACCTTTATTTGATTGAAAAAAATAGCCCAATAGGCAATTTATTTAGCGATGTGGTATTACAAATCGGTTGGTTTTGGCAACAATGATTTGCCTTCCTGAACTTGCTTGTTAGTCTTTTGATATTGACTAATATTTGTCTTAGCACGTTGAATATTTTTTTGTGCATCACTGATTTGTGTTCGTATTTGTGTAATGGCATCACGCGCATTATCAATGCTAGTTTGTGTATCTGAGTCATCAAACTGAGCGAGTATTTTCTGGTACTTTTTGATGGAAGATTGTTGTTGATCAATTGCTTTTTGATATTCAACAATCGCGTTTGTATTCTTGGAAATCAATTTTTGTTGTGCCGCTATTTTAGCTTCACTTTCGCTAACTTCAAGTTCTTCTTGGTTGGCAAATGTTAACGTATTTGATTTAGATACTTTGTCACGATTGATAATGAATTTGCCACTTGCGGTATTACTGTTTGCGTTAGTTTTCTTTGCACTTGAACTATCAGCAACTACGCTACTTGGCGCTTCGACTGTCGCCGTGTTGATACTTTTATCATGAGCTGTTAAAGTCACAGCATTGAAGTTATGACTCAAGTTTTTAAATTGGACCACGAGTGTATTATTTGAAGTTGGTACGACACGACCTGTGACCTGATTGCCACCATGTTCAGTCATGGCAGTAAATTTAATTTTGCTAATATCAACCAAATCTTGATCAGAAACAGCTCCGTCCGAGATTGTATAATGCAGTTCCAAAACACCATTATTTTTATTAAATACACTTTTTGTTAGACTAGCGGTTTTGTTCAAAGTGCCAAATGACACTGGCGTATTTAACTCCGTACTAGGCAAATTTGAAGGTCGAGGTGTAATGTTAACCATCACGGTTGTACTAAAAGCTATCAGAATAAATAGGCTAAATATGGCAATTAAATTGCGCCGTTGATGTTCCAAAAACCAAGTCCCAAAGCGACTAAATCTTTGAAAGATATTTCTAAATTTATCAGCTATTGTGATTATTGCAGTCATTGTCCTATCCCTCTACATACTCAAATGCATTGCTGTTAAAGTCAGGATATGGTGGCAAATCCTTATCTGTCATTTCACTATTTTTACTGTCAGCAATCTGTGTTTGAACAGCAGGATTTTTCGATGACTGATTAGATTTATAGATGCGGAATTGTGTCACTTGATTTTGCATAGCATAAATCTTTTGACCAGTATTTTTATCGTTATAATTGTGATTCCGCATCACAAATTCAACCTCAACCACTTGCCCAACATCAGTTACATAATCACGAATCAATTCTGCTGTTTTGTTAAAAGCAACATAATCAATGTAAGTTGCTTTGCCATCTTTTAAATCATTAATGGCCAATTTGAAGTAGGCAATCTTGGTTTCATTTTCACCTCTTACGGTGAAGTTTACGTCACGAAGTAAACGTCCTACGTGGTGATTAATTTGCATAATAATTTCTCCTTTTTTGATCCAGTAAATTAATAATCGGTGTCAGTTGTTTGGCTAAATAGTCTTGGATATTATTTGGTAGTTTAAACACGGGGATTTGGTTACCAGCTTCAGAATAATGAATGCCTTTCAGGACTGTACAACCGACGTAATGATTCCCTAAGCAATCGTCAAACAGCTCACTTTTGACTTTCATTTCATTTGGTTTTAAGCAGACAAAGGCTTGTTTTTTTGTGGGTTGAACGAGATTATTTTTCAATTCCCTAACGAGAATGACGACGTATTTGGTTTGTTGCAGTTCTTGTAAACTTTGCTCATCCAACAGCGTTAATTGTCTGACTTTCATAAGTTCTCCCTTTTGGTCTTGCAGCTTCATGAAATGGTAAATGATACCGTTCCATTAAGTTTTTGATAGCCTTAATTGATTGATAAGAGGTACGGTATAACCTCACTGCGCCATCACTTTCTAATTCATGATTTTCAATTGCTTTGATCACTTTTCGGCTGAGTTCACCTGATGAGTTAGCCACAAAAAGTATGTCTGCGTTGAAAAAGTCTACTGCAATAAATACGTTGTATTGGTTTGCCATTATATCTCTCCTCTCTCCAATTTAAAGTTAAAAGCCTGATACCGATTGACTTGTTGTGATCGCAATTTTCAAACGATTGTCAAAACCACTAGCAAAATATTTACCATATTGGCTGATATCAATCAGGTGGTCGCGCATGTAATCTACTTGGTTGAAGCCAGTGTTCAGAAGTAACTGTTTGATAGCAACTTCACCTTGTAATTGCTTTTGCAAAGTCAAAACAGAATTACCTTTCTCAAGTTCGGCCGTCAAAAAATGATATCCACGATCAAGAGCACGAACGACAATTTCTGCTTGTTGGGGTTCATTCAAAAGTAAATCAGGAATCAGACTTTGGACTACACTTCTTAATTCAGGATTGGTTTGAATAATTTTGCCGATTGCGATAAATGATTGTTGAGATTTTTTTGAATTATAATTAGTATTTATTTCATCCTCATCAAAAGAATTGGTTTCAGTTTCACTCAAATAAGTCTCACTACTCTCAGTCTCACTTGACTGTCGTTTTGACAGTTCTTGAGCTGTCGTTTTGGAAGTTCTTGACCTGTCATTTTGACAGTTCCGGACCTGTCGTTTTGACAGTTCCTTGTCCCCCAAGGGATTGGTCCTGTGGATAACTTCAAATTCAGCATTTATGTTGCCAACGTAAAGTCTGTTTGGTTTATTTAGCCCTTGTCGTTCTTCTTCAAGTAACCCAAAATTTGCTAGTTCTTTTTTCAAACTAATGACTTTTTTCTCGCCAACACTCAGGATTGTTTGCAGATCAATGTTTTTGTAAATCAGGTAAACATCACCATTTTTATCAATCCAATTATTCCTAATTGACAACAAGAAACGATCACGCAGAATTGCATAAGCCACTTTCGTTTCAAGTTTCATGTCGGCATAGAATTTATTTTCAAACAGTGCTTTTGGAATTTTGTAGAATCGTTCATTAGTTTCGACTTGATCTCTACTAACACGTTCCATTTTCCTGGGTTTTTCTTGATCATTTATCATCGGCAGTCCCCTCTAATGTCGCAACAATCTCTTCAAACGAAATATCCATGATTTTGTAAAATTTTATGAACGTCGTCAGTTTCGGATTATAACTTGGGTCAGTTTCAGCTTTTGAAATCGTCGCCGTTGATAACTCCCCTTTTGATTTTACAGCTAATTCCAATTGTGTTAGTCTTTTTCGCTCCCGATAAGCTTTTACAATTGACCCAAAAGAATGTCTCATTTTGTTTCTTTCTCCCTAGTTTTAGTTGTCAACTTTCATTGATTTTATTACCAATAATTAACCGTCATGAAGACGGTTTCTTAACAACTTCTTAATATTTAGGCTATTTTTAAGCAAAAAAAATAAGCCCACACAGGACTTATGAGCTTTTAAAATAACGAATGTTACAAATACGTTACTTTATTTCAATTTATTGACTTTGGATTTTTTTAAAAACGTGTAATCCCTTGTGCGCCAACGTATCAACAAGCCTCTGTTACGTTAGATTATGCACGGTACACTAACAAATGTCTTGAATTTGTCAACCCCTAAAGTAACAAATAATCAAAAAAAATTGATTTTATTTTCGCTAATCCGTTGTCGCTGTTGTGATAGCGGATTTGTTTACAATCTGATTACAAAGACTGTTTTTGTGCTTTTTGCGGTTTTGCGTTTCTAAATTTCAGCTACCATAATTTATTTTTGATGTTTAATGTTGGTCGCATATTTAGTTTTTGCATTGTCATTTTGACTTTTTTAAGCCAATCAAGCCCTAAATTCGTGTTTATCTGGCTATTATTATACGCAAAAATGCAGCCCAAAGCTATTGACTTTGAACTGTCTTAACAATTAGCGATTTTTAGCATCTATTGATGATTAAGCTGCCATGATTCGCTTAGTAAAGACTTTTTCAGGTGTTTTGAACCTGAGCACATTTCTAGGACGCTCATTGATGTCCTGAATGGCGTTTTGAAGCTTACGTTGGGTAATCTTAGTAAAGTCATAACCAGCAGGAAATACACGCCTTAATTCACGATTCATGCGTTCGTTTGTACCTCGTTGACCTGGTGATTGTGGATCAGCGTAATATAACTTTTTGCCGTACGTATCTTCAATGCTGTAAATAAATAAACTACTGGTGAATTCTGTGCCACGATCACATGTTATACTGTCACAAACATTTTCAAACCTTGACATAAAGGTATCAATGGCTGTTTTGACATCATCTGAACTCTTACTTTTAGCTTTGACACCAACCATAAAACGTGTTTTTCGTTCCACAAATGTGATCACGAAAGATTGGGAATCTTGAGGACTCATCACCCCATCAATTTCCCAATGACCAAATGTTGAACGATTATTGATGACTTCTGGACGGTTGTGAATTGAACGCGTTTCAATCATCATCCGTTTATGTTCTGGATTAACTGGTTTGGCTCTTAGATGCCTGCGTCTTTTGCCTTTAAGCGGTAAATCATTTAATGTTGCACTCAGGTTGCGATTCAGAATCCAGTTATAGATTGTTCGTGTGCATACACCAATTCGTGGCACACCATGTGCAATTTGTTCTGGCGACCAATGTTTCTTTTTGAGATAGTAATCTATCTTTTCGCGTTTTCTAGGTGTGATTTTAGGCTGTGAACGATGCGACTTTGATTGATAATACTCAGCACGTCTTGCCGCTTGCACAGGTTCGTAGGTATGGCGCAATACTTTCTTTTTGCCATGCCAAGTCATGACACGGGCATTACGCTGCAATTCGTGTGTAATGGTAGCTCGAGGGCGGTTTAGCTTTCGAGCAATTTCTGCATTGGTTTTACCCGCGTCAATCATATTTTTGATGGTAACGCGCTCTGTAAAATTAAGGCGACCATATTTAGAGTTTGGGTTTTTCTTAGTCATGTGGCAATTATTCCTTCTCTCAATAAAACTATAAAATTGACATTCGGTCAATAGTTAAAATGTTAAGAAAAACAAAAGTGAACAACTGCTCGTATACTGAAAATCCGGACCGCTTTATTTCTAGGGCATAATCCAAGATAATCAAGTATAGGAGTTTTTTTATATTATGAAAGCTAAGCGATACTCAACAGAATTTAAGTCATCAATTGTCACCTTGTATAACGAGGGACGTTCTGCTAATTCTCTAGCCAATGAATACCAT
>NZ_MOWQ01000050.1:0-9124 GCF_002095565.1 Leuconostoc sp. BM2
CGTCGTTTAATGCGAGAAGCTGGCATATACTCTGTCATGACTCGTCGATTTAACAAACCAACGACAACTGTTGATTATCGTCAACGTCCCAACTTAATCAGGCATTTACCCGAAGCCAATGCTTGGAGCATGGACATCACTTATTTAAAGTTGAGTAATGGTCAGTGGGTCTATTTAGCGTCAGTTTTAGAGTTACAAACGCGTAAGATATTAGCCCATCAAATCAGTGCCACGATGGATACCAAATTGGTAGTTACAACACTACAAAGATCGCTGTCAACTGATAAAAAACCAAATTATTTACACACTGATATGGGCAGTCAGTTCACTAGTTTTGGCTTTGAAAATTTGTTAAAGCGACATAAAATTGATCATTCGTATTCAAAACTAGGACATCCATATGATAATGCCAAAATTGAAAGTTTTCACTCCCTATTAAAGCGTGAAATGATTTATCAATTCCGGTTTCCATCGATTGCACATCTAATTTTAGATGTGTCCAAGTATATTCATTGGTTCAACAACGAAAGAATCAGTCTTGCCAATCAAAAAATAAAAGTTGCCTAATCAGTTCAGCCCTAGATAAAAAATAGTCCGAATTATTGACTTATGAGCAAAAATATCGTCAGTTTCACGTAATCGATTATGCTTACCAACTAGGTTGGCAAACCAATATTCTGTACAAATGCTCATGTCTAGTTTGCGCTCATCATAAGGGGTTTGGGCAGGGTAGCGATTAGAAAAACCATTAAACCAACTTTCGTAGTCATCTATTTGCAATGGTTTAAGAATCAGTCGTTCTGTTACAATGGGTGTCATGCTTTGGATAATTTCTCCTGTGGTATGGGTTATTTGTGATAAATGATAACTAACAGATGACCGGAAAGGGCACAATTTGGTATATCATATATTACAATAGGTATAGTGAAAATCAATAACTATAATTTAACAATAATGTCGGCGCAATACAAGCCTGGCGTTTTGCAATAAGATGAAAAAAGTGGGAGTGCCATGGGTTTTAAAATATTTGTAGTCGAGGATAATCATGAAATTGTTAATTTGTTAAAAAAATCATTATCAAGTTGGGGATTTTTAATTGAAGCGTGCCATGATTTCAATCATGTCAAAACAGAAGTGGATCAATTTTTGCCGCATTTAATTTTAATGGATATTAATTTACCGTATCATAATGGCTTTTTTTGGACACAAGCAATCCGAAAGGACAGTGTGGTTCCAATTATATTTTTATCCAGTCGTGATGACAACACAGATCAAATTTTGGCGATGAACTTTGGCGGTGATGACTATGTCACCAAGCCATTTAATATTGAATTGTTGATTGTCAAAATTAATGCGTTTTTGCGTCGTGAATATACGTTTGTGTCTGATCGAAGCGTTCTAAAATTTCAAGATTTTAGTCTAGATATTATTGATGATCAACTCAAAACGGGAACACGCTCAGTAACTTTGACTAGAAATGAAACCAAGTTGTTACACTTGTTGTTTAGTCATCAATATCAAGTGGTTTCTCGCGAAGATATTATGTCAAATTTATGGGACAATGATATTTTTATTGATCGCAATACGTTGTCAGTGACTTTGGCACGCTTACGTCAAAAAACAGACTCAATTGGATTTGCAAAGTTTTTGGTCACGGTTAAAGGGAAAGGGCTATCGTTAAATGATTAAAAAATGTCTGCAATCAATCTGGTTATTTTTGCTGGATTACTGGTATTTTTACCTGCTTTTTGTCTCCATTTTTGGCGCTTTATTTTGGAGTGTTGTGATGCGCTCTTTAGATATTGATGCTGTAATCGATGCACTTTATGTGGGACTATATTTTTTAATTGGTATGACATTTATATTGTTTTGGCGTTGGTTTCAAACGCGAAAAATTTTGAAAAATGTTTTATCCGATGAGCGATTGTCAGTCGATAATTTAAGCTTGCCAGCGACTTCTTCCGCGGCTCACTTGTATCAAAATTTGCTCAAACAACAGGCAATTCGGCAAAAAAAAGCGTTAGCTACTCAGGTTAACGCCATGCAAGACATTCAAGATTACTATGCCATGTGGGCACATCAAATTAAAGTGCCATTGTCTGTGTTGGATTTGATGAATCAAACCGATACGATTGAAAAATATGAAACGAGTAACCAATTGCTCATTGTGAATCAATATTTGAACATGATGTTGCAATTTATTCGCCTCAAGAATTTACATCAAGACTTGACGTTCAAACCTATCCATTTGCAGGCAATTGTCCGTGATGTGATTAAATCCTACAAATTGTTTTTCATTCGTCAAAATCTATCAGTTTCAATTACGGGCGAAGATTTTACAGTTGTGAGTGATTCTAAATGGATTCAATTTGTATTAGAACAAATTATTTTCAATGCGATTAAGTATACATCACAAGGTTGCATTCAGGTTATATTTGAAAATCATCATCAAGTAGTGATTAAAGATACTGGTATTGGCATTGCAGCCAGTGATTTACCAAGATTATTTGACAAAGGTTATACGGGACTAAATGGTCGTCTTGAAAATAACAGTAGTGGTTTGGGGCTGTTCATGGTGAAGCAAATTTTAAGTGAGCTTGGACATGATATCAAAATTGCGTCGGTGGTGGGGAGCGGCACCACGGTAACAATTGATTTTAAGCAGACAAAAACACAACCTTACGAAACTGTAAGCTTTAGTGACGAGGTGTAAGGCAACTCACCTCTTTTTTCATTTAAAATGAATATAGACATAACAAAAGGGGAATTCATTTTATGACATTACTAAAAGTTGAGCATCTCAAAAAAGAGTATCGAGGTAAATTTAAAAACAATACGGTTACGGCATTGGCTGACGTCAATTTTGAAGTTGAAGCTGGTGAGTTTATTGCAATCATGGGCGAGTCTGGTTCCGGAAAATCGACGCTATTAAATTGTATTGCAACATTAGACAAGCCAACAACAGGGACAATCATGCTTAACGATGAGGATCTAACCAATTTATCTGATAAAACATTGGCAAGCTATCGACGTGATCACTTGGGCTTCGTTTTTCAAGATTTTAACTTACTAGATACAATGTCAGTCAGAGACAATATTTATTTACCACTCGTTTTGGCAAAAAGGACAAAAGATAAATCAGAAAAACTGCACCGATTAGCCGAGCAATTAGGCATTCAAGATTTGCTCAATAAGTATCCTTACGAATTGTCGGGGGGCCAAATGCAGCGAGTGGCTATTGGTCGTGCTTTGATTACTAATCCAGATATTTTACTCGGGGACGAGCCAACTGGGGCACTGGATTCAAAAAATGCGGCTGAAATTTTGTCACTATTTAGGAAGTACAATGAAAGTAATCAGACAATTCTGATGGTCACACATTCAGCTTTAGCAGCCAGTTGTGCCAAGCGCGTTTTATTTATCAAGGATGGCATGGTTTTTCACCAAATTTATCGTGGTAATCGTAATGATCAAGAAATGTTAATCACGATTAATGATGCCACAACAAATTTGTTTGGGGGAGCAATGTGACATGTTATATTGGAAATTAGCTTGGCAATCAATTGTCAAAAATAAGTTAGAATATTTACCTTTTATGTTGGCTGGTACTGCTGCGGTAGCTTTGAACTTGGTCATTCAATTATTGATTTATTCGAAAGGTGTTCAAACACTAAGAGCTAGCAGCTCAGTCATTGAGCTGCTCATGTTTGGACAAGTTGTTATTGGTCTATTGTCTGTCATTTTTTTGCTATATACATACAGCTTCTTGAATAAACGTAAACAATCGGAATTCGGCCTGTTCAGTATTTTGGGGATGCAAAAAAGAGATCTCATCAAAATTAGTTGGCGACAACAATTGATTAACTACATGATTGTCACAGTGATTGGGCTTGTGACTGGCGTGCTGTTTAGTAAACTATTATTATTGCTGTTTATTAAATTAGTTGGGGGCAATAACTTTCAACTCAACATTGCTTTGGGTGCAATCATTTTTGTGATGATATTTTTTGCATTAGGATTCATGCTACTGCTGTTGAGTGATATTTGGGTTGTATGGCGTTTGAAAACAATATCGCTCTTACAAGCGTCACAAAAGGGCGAGCGTGAACCTAAAAGTCATTGGTTATTATTTGGTTTAGGCATTTTACTGTTGGCATGGGGATACTACATTTCATTGACTGTGGACTCGCCATTAAAGGCAATGACAATGTTTTTCTTAGCTGTAATCATGGTTGTGATAGCGACATATTTGCTATTTATTGTGGCATCTACTATTGTGCTAAAAACAATGAAAGGGCACACCAATTACTATTATCAAACAGATCATTTCATTACTGTTTCTAATATGTTGTTTCGAATGAGACAAAATGCCACTGGCTTGGCAAGTATTTCCTTGCTAACTACCATGGCATTGGTTGTAATTGTCACGACCGTATCAATGCTTGTAGGACAGCAAGATTATGTCAATAAACAATTTCCACGTGATATTATTATGACTAACGTGGCTAATAAAAGCATATCGGAAAATAAGGTGAAACAAGCTGCTGCTGATAATGATGTGGCGCTCAGTAAAATGTATCACATGGAAATTAGTAATCCAATCACGGGCTATTTAACCAGCAGCGGTCATGCCATGCCGTTAAGTGGTACAGCAGTTACAAGAGCTGATAATTTGTCAGACTTTCTATTTATGACGATCCAACAATTTAATCAGTTGACAAATCAACATTGTGAGACATTAGCGGCAAACGAAGTCTATGCTTATGATAGGCAAGGTACATTTAAGAATAATACGATCAAATTCTTGAATCAAAGCTATCATGTCAAAAAACATTTATCTAAAATCGATGGCGTGCCAAGTATGCAAGCTAGCATGACTCACTCAATGATTATTGTGATACCGTCTAAGACTGTGACAGACAAAATTGGTTCAGCATTCAATGATTTGGGTGAGAATAAACAATCTATTTCGTATACTAACCAACTTTTATTTGATATCAAAGGCTCAGACAAGCAAAAAGACAAGTTCTTAAAAACATTTAAGGGTGAGCAAAATATTACTGTTGACAGTAAATCAGAAACCATGTCTGTGTTAAAAAGTTTCTATGGGGGATTCTTCTTTATTGGTTTGATTTTTTCAATTAGTTTCATCATGGCGACAGGACTAATTATTTACTATAAGCAAATTTCTGAGGGACGTTCAGATAAGAAGCAGTTTGATATTTTGCAAAAAGTAGGTATGTCTCACAGCGAGGTGAAACGTACGGTCAAATCACAAGTTGTATGGGTATTTGGATTGCCGATTGTGGTTGCAATTGCGCACCTATGCTTTGCAATGCCAATGATGATCAAAATACTGCAACTATTCGGTGTTACGGTAGGACCAGTGGTTTATACAACAATGGGTCTTACGATTGCTGGGGTCGTGCTAATATATTTTGGTATCTATCTGAAGACATCAAAAACATACTTCAAACAAGTGGCACGAAAATATTAAATCGTAATGAAACACGCCATTTAAATTATTTTTCATTTTTAGTCATGATGAGGTTAACACTGAGTCGTGGCTTTTTATGTCTGTCAAAACATGCTAAAATCTAAGGCAAGTAAGTGGAGAATAAAAACGATGGTGGCACAAAAAGTGGTTTTGATTACAGTAGCTAGCAGTGGTATTGGTTATCAAACAGCTAAAAAATTAGCGGCTCAACAGTTCAAAGTCTATGGTGCGGCTCGACGTGTAGACAGGCTGGCACCATTAGTTCAGCTAGGTGTCTCACCAATTTACATGGATATCACTGATGATGAGACAATTACTAAGGCAGTGGCGCACATTATTGAGGCGTCTGGGCGAATTGATATTTTAATCAACAATGCTGGGTACGGATCCTATGGTGCCATTGAAAACGTGCATATTTCGGAGGCTAAAAAACAATTTGACACTAATTTATTTGGATTAGCCAAATTGACACAACTAGTCTTACCTTACATGAGAGCGCAACAGTCTGGTCGCATTATCCGATGGCTGGTAGAATTACAACTTATATGGGTGCTTGGTATCATGCCACAAAATATGCGCTAGAAGGATTTAGTGATGCGCTGAGAATGGAAGTAAAGCCTTTTGGCATTGATGTCGTGCTCATTGAACCCGGTGGTATTAAAACGAATTGGGGTATAATAGCGGCTGATAATCTTAAAAAAACGTCTCAAGGAACAGCTTACCAAGAACATGCTTTAGCGGCAGCAGAACGAATGAGACAACTTTATTCATCAGATAAGTTAACTAATCCAGAAGTGATAGCGGATACAATTGTGAAGTCTGTCATCAATAAACGCGCAAAAACAAGATATTTTGTTGGTTATGGTGCCAAGGCATTAGTTGCGTTACACACTATTTTGCCAACACGCGCGTTTGACAAGATCATTCAAAAGCTTGTTTGATAGTGTCATCAATATCTTTTACTGATTAGTTGGTTGGTTTAATGACTGACATCCAAGTATTCTTCAAATCGAAAATTTTGTCCTAAACTAGCGGAGGTTGTTGTGTATGATCGGAATTGATAAAGTAGGGGCTGCCATTTTGTGACGTCGATATGATTATTGTCATGTAGAATTGAAGTATCAACGAAAGTTCTTTTAATTTTGCAAATAATAATGGCAAAATCATCCTGAGGCGCAATATTTTCAATGATAACTTCAATTCGAATTGGGCATTCACGTATAGCAGCTGTTTTGACAGTTGTGCTGGGGATTTTGGTAAAACCACCAAGCTGGAATTTGTCAGAACAGTATTGATAACCCATCATTTTTTTATTACGATCAATATGTGATTTTCCAGTTGTTCTTGCGATACGCTCAATATTGGACCAAATTTTACTATCGGCAATGTTGATAGTTGCCTCTTGCGTTGTCAGCATGTTTTGATAGGCTTGCCCCTCTAAACTTACACCAAGTACAACATGATTATTTAGTGTCCAAGATGAACTGATAGGCGAAATATTGTCTGTGCCGTCAATACTTTGTGTTGCTAAAAGTGTGACTGGAAATCCATAGTAGAGGCTCTCTTTGTGAATTTGTTTGAACATTTTGCTGTCATCCTTTTCGATGTGATACAGTTATTTTATATGAAAGATTGTTCGATGCGCATCGATATGTTTTTGAAAGGAATTTTATGACAGAACAAGGTTTACCAAATATGATTGATGTAACTAAATTACTTGCTGATCAATCTAGTTTAACGATTCTAACATTTCTCATGGATGGCCGATTTCACACGGTTCATGAAATTGCCAAAGTTGCCACGATAAAGGATCAAACAGCTTCTTATCATTTAAAGAAATTTTATAATGAAGGCTGGTTGGACTATTATAAACGCGGTAAGTTCGTTTATTATCAGTTGAGTAATTTAGATATTGCACATCTAATTGAACAATTAATGGTGATTAGCCCTAAAAAATTGACACAATCATATCATCAAAGAATGGCGCTTAATAAACTTGCTTATTGCAGAAGTTGTTACACTCACATGGCAGGCAAGGTGGGGGTTGATTGCTATGACTACTTAATCAATTCCGGTTTTCTGGTAGGATATCAAAATGAATTGCAATTAACGAGTGAAGGGCAAGAATTGTTTAAATCATTAGGCATTGATATTGGTAGATTGCAAGAATTAACCGAACACTGCAAACTGCAGAAAAACCTTTCGTGGTGATTGCCAGTTGAGCGTTTTCATTGGTCTGGCATTAACCCAATGATTGATTTGTTCTAATTCTTTCTGACTGATGGTTTCAATTTTGCGTTCTTTTGGGATAAAACGCCGGACATATCGATTCAGCACTTCATTACTACCACGTTCTTCTGGTGAATATGGATGCGCAAAATACATCGGTATTCCTAGCTGTTCTTCTATTTCATCATATTTGGCAAATTCCCGACCGTGATCAACTGTGATTGATTTAGCATTTTTGATACCCTTGAAAAAACTAATAATTGCCGGTGTCACTGCCTGACTATTGCGGCCACTGACATGTCTCATGATATGTTGTCGACTCAATCGTTCTGTGATGGTCACTAAAACATCGCCACGTGTTTTACCAGATTGCATCGTATCAACTTCAAAATGACCAAATTCTTGTCTTAATTGGACAGTTTTTGGTCGTTTTTCAATTGAACGGCCATGAGCAAAAACACGTCTACGGCCATCAGATTGACGCTTACGTCGGATGCCTTTATCAGGTAAATCTGACACCTCAATTTTAAGCAAACCATGATGAATCCAGTTATAGATAGTCTTGAAAGCAATACCCAATACATGAGCAGCCGTTTCTGGCGACCACTTCAAGATACCAATGTGATGGTTCAAAAAAGCTGATATTTCGGGTGTTAAGGACGGATAGCGACCATGTTTGTGCCGATTACACTGGGCTAAATGATGAGCCTGTTGTGCATTGTATGGTTTAATTCGATTTAACTCGTAGGTAATAGTTGCAGGAGGACGCTTTAAGAAACGGGCGACTTCACGAGTTGAATGATTAAGTTTGATCATTGTTTCAATGACATAACGTTCGTGAGCTGATAAACTAGAAGACATAAGCTGCAGATCCTTTATGGTTGATTTTGGTCAATTACCATTAAAGTCTCTGCAGCTTTTTTATGCAAGGTGTTCGGTTTAATTTTACAATCTGCCATATATTAAAAAAATTCTGATAGTGGTTATCCATGACATAACATTATTTTGCGGTAAATGAATGAGAATCAAGTAACAATAAACTTTCGTTGTAATATTTTTTGCCATCAAACAGAGAATTCGGCTCTTGACCATAGCCTCTGAACCCCAATTTACAATACAAATGCCGTGGACTATTGTTATCCGTCAAACATGTCAATTTTACAATCTACCACACTCAAACTTTTTTGGATTGAGTGTCGTTGAATTATTTTTTGTAAATTAACTAAAGCTCATCCCGTTGGATGGGCTTTTTTGTTTGCCTCAGGAAAAATCATTTACCTTTATGACAATTTTTTGATTCTTGTTATTCTGTGCGTGTGTTGATAACACAACAAAGAAAAAGGAGGACTTTTTGAATGAAAAAGTCAAATGCACATAACAAGTTTCTATGGGAGCGTC
>NZ_MOWQ01000051.1:0-8711 GCF_002095565.1 Leuconostoc sp. BM2
CGTCGTTTAATGCGAGAAGCTGGCATATACTCTGTCATGACTCGTCGATTTAACAAACCAACGACAACTGTTGATTATCGTCAACGTCCCAACTTAATCAGGCATTTACCCGAAGCCAACGCTTGGAGCATGGACATCACTTATTTAAAGTTGAGTAATGGTCAGTGGGTCTATTTAGCGTCAGTTTTAGATTTACAAACGCGTAAGATATTAGCCCATCAAATCAGTGCCACGATGGATACCAAATTGGTAGTTACAACACTACAAAGATCGCTGTCAACTGATAAAAAACCAAATTATTTACACACTGATATGGGCAGTCAGTTCACTAGTTTTGGCTTTGAAAATTTGTTAAAGCGACATAAAATTGATCATTCGTATTCAAAACTAGGACATCCATATGATAATGCCAAAATTGAAAGTTTTCACTCCCTATTAAAGCGTGAAATGATTTATCAATTCCGGTTTCCATCGATTGCACATCTAATTTTAGATGTGTCCAAGTATATTCATTGGTTCAACAACGAAAGAATCAGTCTTGCCAATCCAAAAATAAAAGTTGCCTAATCAGTTCAGCCCTAGATAAAAAATATTCCGAATTATTGACTTATGAGCACTTGAAATGTTGAGTTACCTTACCATCAACCGCCACCGCAACTTGACTAGTAGCTTTAGAGACATCAATACCAATAACATAGTGCATAATAGCACCTCCTTAAAAAATATTTGAAACAATCACTGAAACCTCACGACCATTTAATTTTCTATACTCGACGTCTAGCGCCTAACTTACTAAGATCAAATTGTGTTGTAAAGCCAGTGAAATGGCCATTTTTTTCTACGACATCTGGTGTCAAAAGGACCAACGACCTAAGTTTCACTACCAATTTTAGAATAAATCTAAAAAAGGTGAAGATCATCTCCGTCGAGAATAATCTTCACCTTTAATGTTAGTAAGTTTTTTAGTATAAGAGCACATCACATTGGTATGTTGAAGTGGTCACCAGAAACGGCTGCTCATGTATCGGGTATTGCTTTCAAGACAATCTATAACTGGATTCATCATGGTTTGCTTAAAATTAAGGTATCAGATTTACCGGATAAAGGTATTCGACATAAACGTCAATCTGACGGCCGTAGAAGTGTTTTTGCCCATGGCCGTTCAATTGAAAAACGACCAAAAACAATCCAATTAAGACAAGAATTTGGTCATTTTGAAGTGGATACGATGCAATCTGGTAAAACACTTGGCGATGTTTTAGTGACTATCACAGAACGATTGAGCCGACAACATATTGTGAGTCGTGTCAGTGGTCGCAATAGTCTGGCAGTGACACTGTCTATTATTAGGTTCTTTAAGGGTATCAAAAATGCTAGATCAATTACAGTCGACCACGGTAGAGAGTTTGCAAAATATGATGAGATAGAAGAAAAGCTAGGCATACCGTTGTATTTTGCGCATCCATATTCACCAGAAGAACGTGGGAGTAATGAAGTACTGAATCGATATGTCCGGCGTTTTATCCCAAAGGAACGAAAGATTGAAATAATTAGTCAGAAAGAATTAGATCAAATTAATCATTGGGTTAATGCCAGACTAATGAAAACGCTTAACTGGCAATCACCACGAAAAGTCTTTCAGCAACATGTGGTGTTCGGATGATTCTTGCAATCTGCTATATGTACACCTTGCTATCGGAAGTGATTGTTTGGTTGGGGAAAAGTCGGGGAAAGTCACTCGTTTTGCAGTAATACCAAGAGATGGTATAATAATAAAGTTATATTTACGACTAGGAGATGAACAATGCCGATTAAATTAATTGCTTCTGATATGGATGGTACATTTTTAACTGCTAATGATATGTATAATCAAGCACGATTTGAGCGTGTATTGTCCGAAATGACGAAACGAGATATGAAGTTCGTAGCAGCTTCAGGCCGCCAAGTCAAAAATTTGCAACAATTATTCGCACCCACAATTGCCAAAGGATACGCATTGGACTTTGTTGGCTCAAATGGTGCGGTTGTTGCTACAAGTGAACAACAGCTTTATTCAGTTCATTTATCAGCAGAACAATTAGCCAAGGTCATTGATTGGAATGCAAAAAATCCAGAATCTGCTGAAAATATTATTATTATGACTGGCGATAATGCGACCTATGTTTCTAATCATGCCACTGGCCCTGTGGCTAAAATGGTGTTTCAATTCTATCCAAACGTTAAACAAGTTGAAAAATTAATGTCGGTGGATGACCACATTTTAGAAATCACTTTTGTATGGCCAAATGATGAAGTACAACAACATGTGGCTGCGCTACGTGAAGTTTTTGGTAATGAGTTACATGCTACTGGTTCTGGTTTTGGTTCAGTGGATGTTTTAGGACGTGGCGTTGACAAGGCAACAGGACTGCAAGTGCTGCAAGACTACTATGATGTCCTGGACGATGAAGTGATGGTCTTTGGCGACAATGGCAATGATTTAGAGATGTTGACTAAATATGAGAATGGCTTTGTGATGCCTAACGCTGAGGCATTTATGCAAGACGCTGTGACAAAAAAAGCCGCTGACGTGAACGTCAACGACGGCGTTTTGAAAACAATCGAAAATTATTTAGGGATTTAATTAATGTTTTTTGGTGATCCAAAGCGATTAATTAAAATAGCAACAGCGACACCAATAAAAGTATCCACAATTCGTTCAAAAACATAGACGATCGTGGCGCCAGATGGAATATTTAAGGAAATCATCAACAAAGCTGCCATGGCGCCAATTACACCACTGTTGTAATCGAAGCCGTCAAGCAAAACAATCGCGATAATGACCAGTAATGGTAACAGAATCATCGAAGTCCAAGGTGCGTGATTCGTCTCTTCGTGTACAATAAAATAAATAAGAGCGAAACCGCCACCTAACGTATTTGAGATAAGTCTTACTTTAGCAAAGTTAAGGGTTTTGTCCCAACTTTCTCGCAAAGCAAAAACTGCCGCTAAAGCTGCTACAAATGGCGGCCGATTAAAAAAGTAAAAAGATGTGATGATGAGCATGACAGCGAAAGCTGTTTTTAGTGTTCGTAAACCTAAACGAAATTTTCCTATTTGCATAAATTTCTCCAATGAATATTTTGTTATTTTATCACAACTTTGTGATACTATCTAGGTAGGTTGTTTAGACAATCAAAAACACGCTTTAGAAAGGAATGACAAAATGTCAAACCCAACCCTTGATTTACTGAATCAACATATGTCGATACGTGCTTTCACTGACGAACCTGTCACAGATGAGCAAGTACAGAAGATTTTTCATGCAGCAGTTGCTGGACCAAACATGAATAATTATCAACCGGTCACCTTTATTGAAATTACTTCACAGCAGCTAAAGGCAGAAATCACTGCTCAAGTGGGCATGAAATATATTGAAACTGCTGCGCGTTACTTTGTTGTAGCAGTGGATTACAATAAGGACCTCATCGGATTGACACCAGAAGAAAAATCGTTAGCTGAGAATAATATACAGCGTTATAATGTGCTTGAAGGCGGCATCATTAGTGCTGGCATTGCGTTAGGGCGTGCACAAGTAGCAGCGGAATCCCTTGGGTTAGGTAGTGTCACTATGGCTGGCGCCATGAAAGCATTTGAGCTTTATGAATCAGAACTCAATCTACCTAAGTATGTGAAAGCAGTTATGGGGTTCTCTATTGGTTATCCGGCGCAAAACCCCGGTATTAAGCCAAAACTTGATTTAGATGGTGTTTTGATGAAAGATGGTTATCATCAAGAACAAATGGTTACAGCAGTGATGCGATATGATAAAATCATGACGGATTATTATGCGCAACGTGGTGTGACGCGTTCGTGGATTAGCAACAACGTTAGAATGCTAACAGCCAATCGTGATACATCTGAATTGACACAATACACTCAGAATAAAGGCTTTAATTTAAAATAAGTTTTTATTTAAAATAAAATGAAAGCGGTTACAAAATGACATTAGTAATATTAGAAGCGGCATTACACGATAAAATTTGGGGTGGTACAGCCTTAAAAAATTTTCATTTTCCTATTAAGGGCGATCATGTTGGTGAAGCATGGGCTATTGCTGCCCATAAAAATGGTGAGTCAACCATCAAGGATGGTCCGTTTGCTGGACAAACACTAACGCAACTATGGCAGGATAATCCTAATCTTTTTGGTGGGCATGAGGCAAATGAAGCTTTTCCATTGTTAATTAAAATTCTTGATGCACACCAAGATTTATCAATTCAAGTTCACCCAAACGATAAACAATCACGTGAAAAATACGGAAAAACTGAATGCTGGTATATTTTAGATGCGACACCAAATGCTAAAATTTATTATGGACATTATGCGCAAAGTCGTGGTGAACTAAAGGCGATGGTTGAAAAAGAAGATTGGGAGCATATGCTTCGAACTGTTCCTGTTAAAAAGGGGGACTTCTTCTATGTTCCCGCAGGCACTTTTCATGCGCTGGGAGCAGGAATTGTCGCTTTAGAAACGCAGCAAAGTTCCGATACAACGTATCGCTTTTATGACTTTGACCGTGTTGATGCCACGACAGGACAAAAGCGTGATTTGCAAATTGCAGATGCACTTGATGTTACTACTGTGCCACATCATGATCCTGTTTTAAAGCAAACAACCACTATTGTGGATCAAACGATTGTGACGCGATTGGTAACCTCTGTGAAGTTTACTGTTGAGAAATTATCTGTTCGAGGTTTATCGCAGTTTAATTTGGCACATCATTATGAATTATTTACAGTAATAGATGGTGCTGGTCGTGTTAACCAGACTGCTGTTAAAAAAGGTGATAGTTTTATTCTTTTTGATGATGAATCCATATCTTACGCATTAGACGGTGACATGACAATCATTAAAAGCTTCGTCACAACAGACGATAACCCAGATCAACGATTTTAAATGTAAACATGTTGAAAGGATTTTATGAAAGTTATTCTACTTTTTTGTAAACAAATATGAAAGCGTTTACTTTTTTGTTCTGATACATTATAATATGACTTGTAAACAATAACTAAATTGTTATTGTGTAAGCGTTTACAAAATGGTTTCATTTCGCTATAATCATTAAAGTAAACAATTTATTGAGAAGGAGATTTCCTAAATGGTTAATTTAATTATTGCCAGCCATGGGGACTTTGCAAAAGGCATTTTGATGTCAGGATCAATGATTTTCGGTGAACAAGAAAACGTTGAAGTTGTGACATTCTTACCTAATGAAGGACCCGATGATTTGGATCGGCACTACCAAGAAGCATTGTCGAAGTTCAACAATGATGACGAAGTACTATTCTTGGTTGATTTATGGGGCGGTTCACCCTTTAATCGTGCCAGTTTGATTCAAAAGCAAAACCCAGATAACATGGCCATTGTGTCAGGTTTGAACTTGCCAATGCTAATTGAGGCTTATGGTGGACGTTTGAGTCAAACAAAAGCTGCTGATCTGGCGAAGTATTTGGTGCCGGTAGCTCGCGAGGGAGTTAAGTCTGTGCCAGAGTTCCAAGAAGCTGCACCAGCTGCAAGCAAAGAAAAGTCGACAGTTGGCCTTAAAGAGGGTCACATTAATATTAAGTTGGCTCGTTTGGATACGCGTTTATTGCATGGACAAGTTGCTACTGCTTGGACGCCTGATTCAAAGGCAAACCGTATTATTGTTGTCTCTGATGCAGTTGCCAAAGATGAGCTACGTAAGAGCCTAATCCAACAAGCTGCGCCTAATGGTGTTCAAGCAAATATTGTACCAGTCAGCAAAATGATTGAAGTTGCCAAAGATGATCGTTTTGGTGGTGTTGATGCATTCCTCTTGTTTGAAACAGTGGAAGATGTCTTAAGGGCTGTTGAAGGCGGTGTACCATTGAAGTCACTTAACGTCGGTTCTATGGCACACTCAGAAGGAAAAACAATGGTTAACAAGGTTTTGTCAATGGATAAAACTGACGTTGCTGCTTTCGAAAAGTTACGTGATTTAGGTGTCGAATTTGATGTCCGTAAGGTCCCAAATGACAGTAAGGCGAACTTGTTTGATTTGATCAAGAAAGCAAATGTTAAATAACATTAAAATGTTTAATTAAGAAAGGTGTCTAAATGTGTCTACTATTGCGATAATTTTAGTCGTAATCATTGCCTTCTTTGCAGGTTTGGAAGGTATTTTGGATCAATTTCAGATTCATCAGCCACTAGTATCAGCGACTTTGATTGGCTTGGTTACAGGTCATTTAACAGCCGGTATCATCTTGGGTGGAACCTTGCAAATGATTGCGCTGGGTTGGGCTAACATCGGTGCTGCTGTGGCGCCTGATGTTGCTTTGGCTTCTGTTGCATCTTCAATTATTATGGTCAAAGGTGGCGACTTCTCTGGAACAGGGATATCAGTTGCCGTTGCAACGGCTATTCCGTTGGCTGTTGCTGGTTTGTTCCTAACAATGGTCGTTCGTACCATTGCCGTTGGTTTAACTCACGGTGCCGATGCGGCTGCCAAAGAAGGTAAGTTCCGCACGATTGAAACGCTTCACTTGTTTGGCTTGCTACTACAAGGATTGCGTATTGCTATTCCAGCCGCAATTTTGATTGCTGTACCTGCTGCAGCTGTTAAGAGTGCTTTGACTTCAATGCCTGAGTGGTTAACTGGTGGTATGGCCATTGGTGGTGGTATGGTTGTTGCCGTTGGTTATGCTTTGGTAATTAACATGATGGCTACGCGTGAAGTTTGGCCATTCTTCGCCATTGGTTTCGCATTGGCCGCTGTTAGCCAATTGACTCTGATTGCTCTTGGTGCCATTGGTTTCGCGATTGCCTTGATTTACATCAACCTATCAAAGATGGGCGGTAATGGTGGCGGTTCAAACGGCGGCGGTTCAAACGGTGGCAACGACCCAGTCGGTGACATCTTGAACGAGTACTAGAAAGGAGCAACATGATGGCTGCAGAAAAAATCGAATTAACGCAAAAAGATCGTTTGTCAGTTGCTTGGCGCTCACAGTTCTTGCAAGGTTCATGGAACTATGAACGTATGCAAAACGTTGGTTGGGCTTACGCCATGATTCCAGCGATTAAAAAATTATATAAGTCAAAAGAAGACCGTGCCAGCGCATTGAAGCGACACTTGGAATTCTTTAACACACATCCCTATGTTGCCTCACCAATTATTGGTGTTACGTTGGCATTGGAAGAAGAACGTGCCAATGGTGCACCAATTGATGATACTGCGATTCAAGGTGTTAAGGTTGGTATGATGGGACCTTTGGCCGGAATAGGTGATCCAGTCTTCTGGTTTACTGTACGACCAATTCTCGGTGCCTTAGGCGCTTCACTTGCCATGAGTGGTAATATTCTTGGTCCTATCTTGTTCTTCGTTTTGTGGAACGTTATTCGTATGGCATTCTTGTGGTATACGCAAGAATTCGGTTACAAAGCTGGAAGTGCTATTACACAAGATTTGTCTGGTGGTTTGTTGAAAGACATTACTAAGGGTGCTTCAATTCTTGGTATGTTCATCTTGGCTGTACTGGTTGAGCGTTGGGTATCAATTAAGTTTGTCCTAGAATTGCCTGCTAAAAAGTTAGCAAAGGGTGCTTATATCAACTTCCCTAACGGACCAGTTTCTGGTGAGCAGTTGCAAAAGATTTTAGGTGAACAAGCATCAGGTTTGTCATTGACAAAGGTTGTCCCTAACACTTTGCAAGCTAATTTAGATAGTTTGATTCCTGGATTGATGGGATTGCTATTGACTTTCTTAGCAATGTGGTTGTTGAAGAAAAAGGTATCACCAATCGTGATGATCATTGGTATCTTTATCTTTGGTATCGCAATGCATGCCTTCCACATCATGTAAAAATTTTGACAAAAAGTGCTCGCCTTATTGACGAGCACTTTTGTCAGTACATACGTTTAATGGAGTAGATTATGGTACAATCTTTAAACAAGACAGCAGAATTAACAACTCAGGGTATTTCTTATCTAGGTATGGGTGCAAAGTACGGACACTTTTTAATTGGCGATCAAGCTTTCGAATTTTTTAATGAAAATAATGTCGCTGATTACATCCAAATTCCGTGGACTAATGTTAAAGCTGTTTATGCACAAGTCAGCAAGAATCATATTGGGCGTCGTTTCAGGGTAACCACCGACAGTGGTAATTTTGATTTTTCGGCAAAGGAATCTGGTAAGGTGCTCAAAGTTATGAGAGAACACCTTGGGGATCAAAAAGTGTTGCGCCAACCGACGCTATGGCGTAGTGTGTTAGCACGCTTTAAGAAACGGAAGGACGTTTGAGACGTCAGTAGGACACTAAATGAAGCAATTACAAAAAAGTAAAATTATACGATATTTTACGATTATTCTGGCCTTAGAAATTGTGGCTGTTAGCATTAATTTTTTCTATGCACCTGCAAAGGTTGCTGCCGGTGGCGCCACGGGATTTGCCATTTTGGTCAATGAATTAACCGGCGTCGATCGCGCCATTACGGTATTAGTAGTTAATATCATCATGATTGTTTTGTCAGCAATTTGTTGTGTGGTATGATAATTATCGAGGTAATTATACGATGACTTTTTCTACCAGAAGTCAAGTGTTTCAAGGCATTTAGCTTCTTTTTATGATGCTGCAATTGGTCATCAAGCACTACTAAAATAAACCGATGTCTTCACATTGGTTTTGCAAAATGTTAGGCTTATAA
>NZ_MOWQ01000052.1:0-8505 GCF_002095565.1 Leuconostoc sp. BM2
TTATAAGCCTAACATTTTGCAAAACCAATGTGAAGACATCGGTTTATTTTAGTAGTGCTTGATGACCAATTGCAGCATCATAAAAAGAAGCTAAATGCCTTGAAACACTTGACTTCTGGTAGAAAAAGTCATCGTATAATTACCTCGATAATTATCATACCACACAACAAATTGCTGACACCGTCCCTTGAAGCGCGCTTTAAAAAGCGCTATATTGGACTTATTATTAAAAAGGAGTTCATTATGTCTTCAGAAATCACAACGCAATCAATTGCACAATTCCGTGAAGCAACAGCAACATCACAAAATGCAGTTGTTCGCCGTGCCGTCACCAAAAATGGTATTAACAATGCAAGTTACAATCAAGAAGTTGTTAATGCCAATGTTCCAACTTTCGCTATTGACCTTGATACAGGAAAAGTAGCGAATCAAAAGCAATCTGGTCGTTGCTGGATGTTCGCTGCTTTGAATACTATGCGTCATGATATGAAAGATATGTTTCATATCAGCGACGAGTTCCAATTGTCTCAAAGTTATACTTTCTTCTGGGATAAATTTGAAAAAGCTAATTACTTTTATGAGAATATTTTAAATACTGCCAATGAGCCACTAGATTCACGTCGCGTCGCTTTTCTATTAGCCACACCACAACAAGATGGCGGTCAATGGGATATGATTGTTGCCATCATCGACAAGTACGGTGTCGTCCCACAATCAGCTTATCCAGAGTCGCAAGCTTCTTCTGCGTCAAAAGAGTTTAACACGACATTCAACACACTTCTGCGCCACGATGCTGTTATTTTGCGTGAACTAGTAGCTAATCACGCCGGTGAGCAAGAAATTGCAAATACACGTCAGAAAATGTTAGCAAATGTTTACCGCGTTCTGTCAATTACATTTGGTGAACCACCAGTCAAATTTGACTTTGAATATCGTGATGAATCAAAGAACTTCCACATCGAGCATGATTTGACACCAAAAACATATTTTGATAAATTTGTTGGTTGGAATTTGAGCAATTACGTTTCAATTATTAATGCACCCACAGATGACAAGCCATTTAATGCCACTTATAATGTTGATATGCTAGGCAATGTTGTGGGTGGACGAGAAGTTAAACATCTCAACGTGACTATCGATAAAATGAAATCACTTGCTATTGCACAATTGAAGGCAGGTCAAAGCGTCTGGTTTGGTGTTGATATGGGACCACAAGTAGATCGCGACAATGGTTTGATGGCGGACGGCGTCTTTGCAACTGACGCGCTATTTGACATTGATTCAACGATGACAAAGGCCCAACGCCTTGACTATGGCGAAAGTTTAATGACACACGCCATGGTATTGACCGGTGTTGATTTTGACGAAAATGGTCAACCAACCAAGTGGAAAGTCGAAAATTCATGGGGTGAAAAAGCCGGTAAAAAAGGATATTTCACAATGTCTGACGAATGGATGAGTGAGTATGCCTATCAAGTTGTCGTTAAAAAAGAATTCCTCGGCGCTGACTTAGTCGATATTTATGATAACGCTACGCCAAAATTGCTCGCCCCTTGGGACCCAATGGGTGCATTGGCTTAATATTTGGATTAAGGAGCGAAAATTTGGCATGTCGCTAAAAGAAAAATTGGAACGGTTACGTCAATCTGAAGACCAATCTATTTCAGATGATTTGTTAGATCTGATGATTACAAATATTGGCTCACTAGATTCAGAACTACGAGACACGTTAAATTACAACCTATTTGCAGAGGCAGTAACAGCTGGAAACTTAACATTAAAGCAACAGCAAGAAGTAACACAACGTTTGTTGCGTAATCGATTTTTACTCACCAACATTGATAATTCTCAGGACAATGAGTCCATTTTCAAAAGAAGTTTTACGGCACTCTTCTTGGCAGCGTTAGCTTATCGCCACAATAACTCGCCCTTTTTGTCTCAACAACAAGAACGTGAACTTATTAAACAAACGATTTCTTATTTGCAATTAGAACATGATTTCAGAGGTTTAACTTTACACGGCTGGGCTCATGGTATTGCACACAGCGCTGATTTGATTGATGAAATCCTTAATTTTCAATCATTAAATCACCAAGATATTATTGCATTATTGACTGCAATTAAAAATGTATTACATCGTCCATTTTTATTCACAGCCGATGAACCTGGGCGTTTAGTCATACCCATTTAGCATTTGAGTTATATCCAATTGATAACTGATAAAGAGTTGACAGAATGGCTAACCGACTTAAACCATATTAATGCAGATGAATTTGATGCTTATGGTAATGTTTCACTGTTCATGGTTAAGTTACAGTCTGTATTGCTTATCACGGAAAGTTCTGACCACCCTCTTTCAGAAGCTGTGAATCGCATCATTAAAAACAATTATCAACGTTTTGGATACCTTTAATGCTAGTCTTAAAAAGAAACATAGTGTTGTTTTTAACTAACCACTTTGGTTAATTTCGATGACCATTTTTCAATCTTTAAAATAAAAAAACGCGACATATCGGGTGTTTATCTTCCGGTATGCCGTGTTTTTATTTTGGATTCTTATGAAGGACGATTGCCACCTGTTTTAATCATAACCGCAGCTACCACACCACCAATTATCAACAGAATTGCATCCAGACGAATGACATTAATGAAACCATAATCAAATGCTTGTCGAACTGCTAATTCTAATTCATGGGCATAAGGCGTAGCTAAAATGCGCTTGCCAGTAATAATCGCATGTCCGGAAAAAGGACCTGCCTCAACCAAGACTTTGTGTAACGCCGTAATGATAGCACTGGGTACATGACTTAAAGTAACAAAATGATGCGCCAAACCCGATTGGTAGCCATCGGCTAATCGCAATCCTTGGAACACCACACCAAAACTAACGCCAACTTGCATGAAAGTCGAAATCATTCCCGAAGCCATCCCCATTTGATAAGGTTGGACCGACGACATCGCCGCTGTTGTCATTGGCGGATTTATTGAGCCACCTCCAATACCAATAATAATAAATGCAGGCCAGAAATCAGCAAATGTCGCTGTCTCGCTCGTCAATGCGCTCAAGGTAAACAAGCCAATCCCTATAAAGAAAGCTGAAAATGCCAGCATATAGCCATGTCGTAAACGATTTGTCAACATACCAGCGATTGGTCCTAAAATCAGTGAGAAACCTGATATAGTTGCTTGACGCAACCCAGTTTGCCAAGCTGTATAGCCGACATAGTTCTGCATAAAGGTAGAAAGATAAGCAAAAAAGCCATACAAACCAGCACCCAAGAAAAAGGCAATAATAACTGCTCCTGTAAATGAAGATGATTTGAACATGCTCAAATCCATCATGGGATTTTTAGCAGTTTTTTGTCGCCAAATGAACAATGCAAACAAGACAACGGCAGTAGCCAAGTAGCCAGCCACTTGAAGCTCACCCCAACCCCAATCAGTGTGCATTTCCTTTTGAACTAAACCAAAAACCAAAGAAAAGATTGTCCCAGCAGATAATAGCATACCCAAAAAATCGACTTGGCCACTAGCACGGTGGGCCTGTTTGTTAGAAATAAAAAGCCATGCCAAAATTATTGTTACGACACCAACCGGTAAATTAATTGTGAAAATAGATTGCCATGAAAACGCATCAACAAGCCAGCCACCTAACAGTGGACCCGAAGCAGTTGAAAGGCCAATGATCGAACTCAAAATGCCCAAAGCAATACCACGCTCTTTACCATCAAAACTTGTGCCAATTAAAGCAAATGATAATGACATGAGTGCAGATCCTCCGATAGCTTGGACCGCACGGAAAATATGTAACATGCCAATGGTCGTTGATGCAGCGTCAAGTCCTGAACCAATCGTGAAAATGACCAGTCCAACCATGAACATCAATTTACGACCATATAAATCACCTAATTTTGCCCAAATTAACAATAGCACTGAAAAAACTATTGTATATGAGGAAATAACCCATTGTAAATCTGAATATGACGCATTCAAACTGGTTTGAATACTAGGTAAAGCAACATTGACAACTGTCGTGTCAATCAAAGCCATAAACACCCCAAGTGAAATTGCAATTAACGCTAACCAGCGCTTAGGGTTTGTTTTTTCGTGTCCTGAATTTTGCATTATTCTAACTCTCTTTCAATCATGTCGACATAATCTAAATAGGTATTTGCTAAGGCCGCTTGCAATTTATTTGCTTGCAAAGCCGATTTGAAAAAGGATGCATCAGCGTGCTTGAGCATTAATTGACTAATATTTTCTGTGTAGCGGTCACGTTGCGCTTGTTTTTCTGCACGAAAAGCAGCTATGATTTGTTGTGCCAATTTGCTATCAACTAAGCACAAACTAGTGAGTTTAAATAAATAAACTTCGTCCATATGTGCATTATTTTTCACTGGTTCACGCATCAACTCAAAAAACCGATCACGTCCTACTGCTGTAACGTGTATTTTTTTCCTGCTATGCGGGTCTTCTATTATCATTAATTTGCCAGCGGTTTCCATTTTTTCTAATAATGGATATAGTACCCCAAAGCTAACTTTACGGTTTGCGCCTAAAATATTTTCCAGTATAAATCGTAATTTATATGCAGAATGATCAGCATACAATAATTGACCTAATATATATAATTCATACATAATGCCCTCCTTTATTATATCTTTTAGATACTTAAAACACAGTATATCTTTTAGATACTTTTGTCAATTATATTTGCATATAAAAAGAATCAACCTAAGTATAGGTTGATTCTTAATTAAATGCTTACATCATACCTGGCATACCACCTTGTGGCATTGCAGGTGCTTCTTCTTTAGGTTGTTCTGCAACAACTGCTTCAGTCGTTAGCAACAAAGCTGACACTGAGGCGGCATTTTGCAAAGCTGAACGCGTCACCTTGGTTGGATCAACGATACCAGCAGCAATCATGTCAACCCACTCGTCAGTAGCAGCATTGTAACCAAAGCCTTCTTTTTGATCTTTAAGCTTGTTGACAATGACTGAGCCTTCCAAACCAGCGTTTTCAGCAATTTGGCGAACTGGTGATTCAAGCGCCTTAATCACTGTGTTAATACCAGTTTGCACATCACCAGTTTCAGACAATGCCTCAACAGCTGAGATTGCGTTAACCAAAGCCGTACCACCACCAGCAACGAATCCTTCTTCAACGGCAGCACGTGTCGCATTCAAAGCATCTTCGATACGATACTTACGTTCTTTCAATTCAGTTTCTGTGGCTGCACCAACATTAATGACGGCAACACCACCAGCTAGTTTTGCCAAACGTTCTTGTAGCTTTTCACGGTCAAAGTCAGAAGTTGTTTCTGAAATTTGTTGTTTCAAAGTTGCTACACGTTCTGCTGTGGCTTGCTTATCGCCAGCACCTTCAACAATAGTTGTATTGTCCTTAGTAACATTAACCTTAGCAGCTGATCCAAGTTGTTCGATTGTAACATCTTTCAAGTTCAGGCCAAGATCATCAGTAATTACTGTACCACCAGTCAAAATGGCAATATCTTCAAGCTGTGCCTTACGACGGTCACCAAATCCAGGTGCTTTAACAGCTACAACATTGAATGTACCACGCATCTTGTTCAAAACCAATGTTGGCAATGCTTCACCAGTAATATCATCAGCAATAATCAACAATGCACGACCTTGTTCCACAACGCTTTGTAGGACTGGTAAAATGTCTTGAATATTGCTAATCTTCTTGTCAGTAATCAAGATATATGGATTGTCCAAGTTGGCTTCCATCTTATCATTATCAGTGACCATATATTGTGACATGTAGCCACGGTCAAATTGCATACCTTCAACAACATCCAATGTTGTTTCAATACCCTTTGATTCTTCAATCGTAATGACACCATCGTTACCAACTTTGTCCATCGCTTCAGCAATCAAATGACCGACTTCTTCATTAGCAGCTGAAATCGACGCAATTTGAGCAATTTCATCTTTTGTATTGACGGTATGTGACATTTCGTGCAACTTAGCAACTGCTGCTGCCGTTGCTTTTTCAATACCAGTACGAATACCAACAGGATTAGCACCTGCTGTCACGTTTTTTAGGCCTTCGCCAACAATAGCTTGCGTCAAAACTGTGGCTGTTGTTGTACCATCACCAGCGATGTCGTTAGTTTTTGAAGCAACTTCAGCAACTAACTTAGCACCCATATTTTCAAAGTGATCTTCTAATTCAATTGCCTTAGCGATTGTCACACCATCGTTAGTAATGGTTGGTGCACCATAAGATTGCTCTAAGACCACATTGCGACCTTTAGGTCCAATTGTTGTTTTAACTGTATCAGCTAACTTATCAACGCCGGCCTTCATCTTAGAACGTGCGTCTTCTGAAAACTTTAATTCTTTAGCCATGATTTAACTATCTCCTTTGATTTGATTATTATTCAACGATTGCAACAATGTCTTTTTCATGGAGTGACAAATAATCTTGCCCTTCAAATGACACTTCTTGCCCTGCATACTTATCAAACAAGACTTCATCGCCTACTTTAACTGTCAAATCACGAATTGTGCCATCATTCAAGACATAACCCGTTCCCGCAGCTACAACTTTACCAGTAACAGGCTTGTCTTTGGCATTACTTGCCAACACAATCCCACCGACAGTTTGTTCTGCAGCTTCCGTTACTTCAATAATCACACGATCACCTAATGGCTTCAACATGGATTCATACCTCCGAGATTTTTTCATTTTAGCACTCTTTATATGTGAGTGCTAAATACAACTATAAGTATATCACGCTGGTCACAAATGTCAACATTTTTTGATTCAAAATATCAAAATTCAGCCTCTATTTTTAAATAAAAAACTCGTCGGTCATCACGTCACCCACGAGTCATTATTCTATTTGTAAAAATTTTTTTCAGCGGTAAACTAATCAACAAAATTGTTGACAAAATAAGTAAAATGCCAATTAGTTGAAACCCTCTCAAGCGTGTCCCTAGCAATGTCACCGATAAGGTCGTTGCTACCAAAGGTTCAATGGTCCCTAGCAAACTAGCAGACGATGGCTTTAATCCAGCTAAACTCATGACATACAACGCATACGGTATCAACGTCCCAAATATGACAATTGCGATAACAATCCAGATATCTTGCAAGTCAACACCACTCGCAATACGCCACACTGGATGTATGAGATTAGCGACCAGTCCACCTATTAATAATCCCCAACCCACAATCACTAAAGGTGGCGTTTGATGTAACAGCGGTTTTGGGATCAAGGTATACCCCACCAAACCAAATGCTGAAATAACACCCCAATAAAGTGCTCTTGGATTGATTTTCAGATGGTTAATGTCACCATTAGTTACTAACAAGAAGACACCCAATAATGCCAAAATAATCGCAACAAACTCAAGACGTGATGGCCAACGTTTACTATATATACTCATCAACACAACAATAATTGCTGGTCCTAACGATAGAAAGACCGTTGCAGTGGCTGAATCCCCATAATAAACCGACAAAAAGAAACTTGATTGCGCCAGCAACACACCAAAAAGACCAAACAAAACGACCAAAAGTGCTGTATATGTATGTTGCCAAACCGAAAAAACAGCCTCTTTAGTAAATAAGGTCAGCACACAAAGCAAAATCGCCCCTGCACACAGCATTCTCACGCCTACCAGCCATTCTGGCGCCACGGCCTCTTGACGAAATAAAATACTGGCCAGTATACCACTAATGCCAAACAAAGTTGCACTAATAATACCACAAATTATACTTTTAAAAGATGACATATAGTGACCTCAATCTCTAAATTAAAAAATTCACACGTGATTTTATATTATCACAATTTTTATTAAGATTACATCATCGAAGTCAAAAATTTGTATCTTGATTCAGTAGCTATTAAATTAATCGACAAGTTAATGCCAATGAACGTTGCTGCGCTAGTCCCTCAAATCCATTACGCCTGTAAAACTTTTCAGCTGGCGTATGCATTTCTGTCTCTAAAATAATGGCAGGAATATCATTTTTTATCAAATCATTTTTGATTGAAGCGAGTAATTCAGTTCCAACGCCTTGTCCTTGATAGTTCGCATCAACAAAAAAATTATCCAACTGGTATTCAACACCCAAATGCCAAGGTTTCACATATCCCAGTGCCAAAGCTATGATGTGGTCAGATTTTTTATAAACATAGCATCGATTGGTATTCATTTCTAAAAGGCGGGTGATGTAACGAAAAATATCATCATAGTCATTCTGCTCACACCAAGGCGCCTTCGAAAATACGTCAATATATAACGCTGTTGCTCGTGCGATGTCCTCATTAGTCAAAAATGTGATTTCGGATTTCATAATATTTTTCCTCATTAAACATCTTAGCATATTTATAAAAAGGCAGATTGTAAAATTTAAGTTGAACATTTAAGTGGACAGAAAAACCCATCAAGGTCTTTAATGGTGTTACCACAACATTCCATTAGAAAGAAGGACCTTAATGGGCACCACTATTTTATCATTCC
>NZ_MOWQ01000053.1:0-8048 GCF_002095565.1 Leuconostoc sp. BM2
CTGAACCAGTCACCGATGGTAAAGGTGCTGTTGGAAAATAAAAACTAATTCACGGCGCATCATCCATCTAAGTATAAATTTTATACTCAGAGCATGTAGGAGCTACCTACGAATAATAATATAAGGAAAGTATATTATGCAAATTCAAAACCCTGTATTACCAGGATTTAACTCAGATCCATCAATTATTCGTGTGGCAGATACTTACTATATTGCGACATCAACATTTGAATGGTTCCCGGGTGTACGTATCCACGCCTCACAAGATTTGGTGCATTGGAATTTAGTTAAAAATGTTCTTGATACAACGACATTATTGGATATGAAGGGCAACCCATCATCAGGTGGTATCTGGGCACCAGATTTGTCTTATGCTGACGGTAAGTTTTGGTTGATTTTCACGGATGTTAAGATTACTGATGGCTCGTTTAAGGACATGAAGAATTACTTGACGACTGCGGAATCAATTGAAGGACCATGGTCAGATCCAATTTTGGTGAATGGTGTTGGTTTTGATGCCTCATTGTTCCATGATGATGATGGTCGCAAGTATCTCGTGCAACAGACCTGGGATCATCGTGAGTATCATCACCCATTTGATGGCATTACTTTGACTGAATTTGATACATCAACAATGAAGTTAAAGCCAGAAACAGCCCGCACAATTTGGGAAGGGACTGAGGTTAAGCTAGTTGAAGGCCCACATTTGTATAAAATTAAGGGTCAATATTACTTGTTTGCGGCAGAAGGTGGTACAATCTTTACTCACCAAGAAGTCGTAGCTCGGTCACAGTCTTTGGATGCATTGTCATTTGAACGTGAGCCAGAAGGACCATTCTTGACCAACTTTGATACACCAAATGCCTACTTGCAAAAGCAAGGACATGGTGCCCTTGTAAATACACCGGGTGGTGAATGGTATTATGCCTCATTATCAGCTCGCCCTTGGAATCATCCAACGGAAAGTGCTACGGATCCACGTGGTTGGTCAACATTAGGTCGCGAGTCATCAATTCAAAAAGTTGAATGGGATGAAGCAGGTTGGCCACGAGTTGTTGGTGGTCATGGTGGTTCAACGTTTGTTGACGCACCTAAGGACGCTATTTTGACTGATGCACCAGCTGATCATTCACAACACGATGACTTTACTGATGAAAAGCTTGACATTAACTGGAACACACTACGTGTACCATTTACTGAAAAGATGGGTCACACTGGCGCGGGTAAATTAGTGTTGCGCGGACAAGGTTCATTGGCTAACACGTTTGACCTATCCTTGATTGCACGTCGCTGGCAAGCTTTCTACTTTGATGCCGAAACCAAAGTAAAGTTTGATCCATATTCATATCAAGCAATGGCTGGTTTGACTAATTACTACAACCACTCACATTGGTCATTTATCTTCATTACAAAAAATGATGAGGGTCAAAATGTCATTGAAGTTGGTGAAAATAAAGGTGGCTTGCGTAACGGATCATACACGTCATACTTTAAAGACGATGCACCGGTGATTCCTGAAGGCACAGAATACGTATGGTTTAAGTCAGAAAATCGTAAGGAATCATATACTTATTACTATTCATTTGATGGCCAAAACTGGATTGCAACCGGTATTACATTAGATGCTGCCGTATTGTCAGATGACTATGTCGTACGCGAATATGGCGGTTTCTTCACGGGGGCTTATGTTGGATTAGCTGCAGTCGATTACTCAGGCTATGACTCAACAGCAGAATTTGATTTCTTCGACTATAAGGAATTGGGCGATTACCAAGAAGCTGACGGTAGTTATTCTTGGAAAAAATAAGAGAGTCGATTTTATTAAAAATAACATATAAATAAGCAACAGTATCTCAAGTAATTGTTACTTCAATTGATTATACGTTTTTAAACAGAAAGTGTCTTACAAATGAAAGTGCATAAATTATCGGCAGGCTTTATTTACTTCTTTGGTGCTTTAGGTGGGTTATTATTTGGTTATGATACGGGTGTGATTTCTGGTGCCATATTGTTTATTTCTAAGCAGTTGACTTTGACCAAATGGCAAGAAGGCTGGGTTGTTTCCGCAGTTCTCGTGGGCGCCATTCTTGGTGCCGCTGTGATTGGACCTTTATCAGATCGCTTTGGACATCGAAAACTACTGTTACTATCGTCGATTATATTTTTTATCGGCGCAATGTGGTCTGGTTTCGCACCGGATTTCCTGCATCTGGTTGCCTCGCGTATTGTCCTAGGTTTGGCTGTGGGTGGTGCTTCATCACTTATTCCAACTTATTTGTCAGAAATGGCGCCAGCTGATAAACGAGGTGGCGTCGCATCATTATTCCAAATGATGATTATGACGGGAATCTTAATTGCGTATATTTCAAATTACTTATTACAAGGATTGACATTTGGTTGGCGTATCATGCTGGCTTTGGCTGCCCTACCAGCCCTACTCCTGTTTATTGGTGGCTGGGTATTGCCCGAATCACCGCGATTTTTGGTTCGTGAAGGCAAAATGTTGGCAGCGCGTCAAGTGTTGGCGATGTTTAATAATGATGACAAACTTGTTGAAGCGGAGTTAGATGATATAGCGTTACAGGCTCAGACAAAATCAGCTGGTAGTTTAGCGGACTTGTTTGGCCCACTTAGTCGGCCAGTGCTTATTATGGCGATGGGATTGGCAATTTTTCAACAAACCATGGGGTGTAACACGGTACTTTACTACGCACCAACGATTTTCACTGATATTGGATTTGGTATCTCAGCAGCCTTGATGGCGCACATTGGCATTGGTATCTTTAACGTGATTGTGACTTGGGTCGCGGTCATGATTATGGACAAAATTGATCGTAAGAAAATGTTGATTTACGGTGCATGGGGGATGGGTATTTCGCTGATTTTGATGTCAGTTGGCATGCAACTTTCGGGTACAGGTAAGTTTGGTTCATATCTTGCTGCGATTGCATTAACAATTTACATTGCTTTTTTCTCTGCAACATGGGGTCCAGTAATGTGGGTTATGATTGGTGAAAGCTTCCCACTCAATATCCGTGGTTTAGGTAATTCATTTGGTGCTGTGGTCAACTGGACAGCGAACACGATTGTTTCACTGACCTTCCCACCATTGCTAAGTGCTTTTGGTACAGGCAATTTATTCTACCTCTATGCGGTGATGTGTTTCATTTCCATTTGGTTTGTGCACAAGTTTACCATTGAAACACGTGGTCGTTCATTGGAACAAATTGAAGCGAGATTACGTCATCGTAAGAATCATTTAAATGATGAACCTGTTGCAAATTAGTAACAATAATCAGTCGTTAGACTGATTTTTTTAAATCAAAATGAAAGAGAATTTAAAAAATGAAAACAACCATTCAACCATTTGGTGAGTTTGAAGGACAAAATGTGTCGGCTTATTCTTTAGAAAATAAGAATGGTACTCGGATTACGGTCCTTGATTTTGCTGGTATTTGGCATGAATATTTGGTCATTGACGAAGGAACACGTGTTAATATGTTATTGTCAGCACCGAACATGTCAGGTTACACCGATAATCCTTTTTATATCAATCGTTTAATTGGTCGCGTCGCTGGTCGTATTAAAGATGCAACATTTAAGCTTGGCGATCAATTGATTCAAACACCACAAAATGAAGGTAATAACTCGCTACATGGTGGTGGGAATGGTTGGTCAAATACCATGTTTACGGTGAAATTTGACCAAAATAGTATTGTCTTGACGGCGACCATAACGTCAGCGCAAGACGGCTTTCCGGGTGATTTAGAATCAGAAATACGTTACACACTTGAAGATGATGATACTGTGGCCTTGACCATGAGCGGGACACAACGTGAAACTGATGGTGTATTTAATCCGACGTCACATGCTTATTTTAATTTAAGCCAATCTGATGATGTCTCAAATCATGAATTGCAGCTTAACAGTAAAGTTCATTTGGTAGTTGATGCTGGTAAAGTGCCAACTGGGGAGACAGTCGCCAATCATAATTCGCCATTTGATTTGAGAATGGCGTCGGATTTGGGCGCTGCGTTAGCAACTTTGGATAAAACAACCGCAGAGCATGGCTTTGATGATGTCTTTGTCGTTCAAGGACCAAAAATTGCTAGTTTGAAAGATAAGGTCAGTTCGCGTACAATAGATGTAATATCTCATCGAAATGGGTTAGTTGTTTTCACCGCCAATTCGATGACATCGGATATGATAAATAATCATGGCAACGGACATAAATGGGTGGCAGTTGCCTTGGAGCCCCACACATTACCAAACTCTGAAAATATTCCAGCCTTTGGTGACGTGCGTTTGAAAAAAGATGAAACCCGTGTGGCAGAAATTGTTTATCGTTATCACAAATAAGGGAGAGGTGCTGGTTGTTTTAATGCCAGCGATGCTATGAAGAAAACAGATCAAATCACCATGCGGGATCATAATCAGCGCTTAGTTTTACAAGCGTTATTTAATGCCAAAGAAACGTCGCGTGCCCAACTTGCGGTTGACCTAGAATTGCATAAATCCACCATTAGCTCGATTTACCGTGATTTAGATGATATCGGTTTTATTGAAGATTTGGGTGAAGGGGATACAACCGAAACAGGTGGCCGCAAGGCTAAAATGATTCGCTTCAATCGCAATTACGGTTTTGTGGTTGCATTTGACATGGGACGTCATCATTTACGAATGGCACAGGTACGTTTGAGTGGTGAAGTAATCGCAACTGATGAATTTGATGTTGATGGCTTGACACTAAAGCAAGTTGTAGACTTAATGATGAAAAATTTGCATCGTATTAAACCGCAAAAATATGGCACGCAAGAGGGTGTCATGGGAATTGCGGTTGGTGTGCATGGCGTTGTTGATCATAATCAAGTAACGTACTCGCCTTTTTTTGATTATTCAGGTATTGATTTAGCTGATATGCTTGGACAAGTGATTAGTGTGCCAGTTTTACTAGAAAACGAAGCCAATTATGCTGCTGTTTATATTCGTGACTATCATGACTATCGTCAAATTGACCAATATGATAATTTAATTGCACTCAATATTCACTATGGTATTGGTGCTGGAATTATTATTGATGGTCAACTATATCGTGGCTTGTCCGGACGAGCTGGCGAAGTTGGTCGCAGTATTGTTTGGTCTCAGAATAAAGAAATTATTCGTATGGAAGATTTATATTCTGAAGATGCCATGCTGAAACGTTTGGCCGAAGCTTTAGGTAAAAAAGAAGTTGTCCGTGCTGATTTTGTGGCTTGTGCTAGTCATAATGCACCAGAAACGACAGCGTTAATTGATGATTGGGTCCGTGGCATTGCACAAATGGCTTATGATATTATACAAACCTATGCCCCACAAGCGCTTTTTATTCACTCACGTTTTATCGCTGAAATGCCGGAATTATTAGGTCACGTGATTGAAGTGTATCAAGATCTGAATCCAACTTGTCAATCAGAATTATTATTTGCAAATCACTCTGTCTATCAAGCAACTTTGCTTGGTGGGGCAGCAAGTGTGACGCGCCACGTGCTTGACTTGGAAGATGTTGATTTGAAGTTCAGCCATTGAGTATGGAATTGGAAATCAACTGTTCAACCAAAACAATTAGTATTGAAAAAGCTTAAGATTTATCCCAATTATATGGCATAAGGCTTAAGCTTTTTTGCTGTTAAGTTGTATCACTGAAAAGGAACAATTGTAAAATCGAAAGCATGATTAGTTTCGCCGGAAATATGATATTCTGGCTCGACGTCGGTACCCCAGCTGTCTATGCCACCTACACCGCGAACGGCGCCATAAATCGTGATGACGCTACGTCTAGGCAGGGGGAGTTCTTCAATATGTGTGGCGCTTTCAAGCTCAATTGCAGTATAAGGTAGTGCTGAAAAAGCAAATGGTTGTGTATGTTGATTAAAAGTAAGTCGGTTAATTGACGTACTATGGTCGTGTGTTTGCTGTGACGCTGCATTTTTGACTGTTAGAGAATGAGTTGCCATGTGCATGCCCATTTCCTGTGGCACAAGATAAGGTGTTAGCGGTAGGCCAACAATGTCAAACGTTCCTGTCAAAGCGCCCGCTTGTCGATCAGGGTAAGTTTCACCAGATAGACCAGTATATTGAAAACCATCAGCGACTTCTGGCATGATAAAGCTTAATCCTAAAGCTGGTAATTCTGGTAATCCAGTGGTCCCAGTGTAGTTTACTGTGATTGTGATGTTACCGTTTTGACTCACTAAATAAGTAACATCAACTGTTGTTTGTTGTGTTGTAGCTGTTAAAAAACTGAAGGTAATGGCCACATTTTTAGCAAAAATCTCATTTGAAAAACGATTATTATCAGGTGCAATAGGGAGACCAATATTTTCATCGTCTACTTGAATGCTGACGTTTTTTAGCGTTGTAAACATGTCTGCGCCAAACCAAGCTGCTGATTGAGTTGAAAAATGACTACCACGATCATTATCAGTTGTTGCGCGCCAAAACGTTAATTTTGGCACACGGTACAGCCATTCTGCTGCATTGACAACGAGTGACTCTAGTCCACCTTTTTCATAACTAAAAATATAATCAAAACTATTGCCATGTAGGCCAAGCGTGCCATCTCCATATACAACATGTAACTCATTCATTGTCATAGCGTCCATAATAATATCTGACCTCCTGCATGGCTGGCTTTTCTTGACGGTTGGCAAACATGATACCATCACCTGAAAATTCATAATCTGAATGGCGATCATTAAAATCACCACCATATCTTAACACTTGCTGACCAGTGACTTTATCGGTTACGTACAAAGCTTGATCAATATAATCCCAAATGAAGCCACCTAAGTAACTATCAAATTCATCAAATAGCTGCATATAATCACCTAAACCACCAATTGAATTACCCATACTATGCATATATTCACAATTTAAATAAGGTTTTTTGGGGGTGATTGGTGAGATAGTCTTTTATTGCTTTTGGATGTGCATACATTCGGCTTTCAACGTCAGATATGCGATCCTCATCAATACGATTTTGAAAAACACCTTCATAATGGGTTAGACGTGAGTCATCAACTGATTTGAAGTAGGCGTCCATTGCTGCAATATTGTCACCTGTATAGGATTCATTGCCCAATGACCAAAACAAAATTGCAGGATGATTTTTAAATTGTTCAAAATTGGATTTGGCGCGATCTAAAACAACGTCTTGCCATTCAGGAATGGAACCAGGGACATTATAGGATGGTTCGACAGCGCCCATTTTTTGCCATGAACCATGAGATTCTAGGTTAGTTTCCGCCATCATATAAATGCCATTTTGATCGCATAAATTGTACCAAGGTATTTGGTTTGGGTAGTGAGATGTACGAACGGCATTGATGTGGTTGTCTTTGAAAACACTAATATCTTTTTTCATGTCGCTCATTGTGATGTTGCGACCGCCTGTGGGACTCCATTCATGACGATTGACGCCATTTAAGTGCAACGGCACATTGTTAAGCGTGACACGATTATGACCATCTTTGTGTAAACGACGGAAACCAAATGAATATGGGACAACAGCAATAATGTTTTGATTAGCATCAAAAATCGTGATGAGTAATTGATATAAATTAGGGTGCTTATGCGACCATAATGCAACGTTTTCAATGACTGCACTTGAAAGCGTAACGTGACTACTAATAGCAACGGTTTCTTGCCAAACAATGTTTTGCGATGGGTTTTGAACCACTATTTTGGCACTTGTACCAGTTAATTTGCCGTCAAAAGATAGTGACATTGACAAAGTGCCTGTATGCAATTGTTTGTCTACGGTAGGCTTGAGAAACAAGTCAACCAAGTTCACTTGAGGCATTGCAAGTAAACGCACGCTACGAAAGATACCCGAAAAACGGAACATGTCCTGATCTTCAATAAAAGCAGCTGTACTGTATTTGGTAGATTGCAAGAATTAACCGAACACTGCAAACTGCTGAAAAACCTTTCGTGGTGATTGCCAGTTGAGTGTTTTCATTGGTCTCGCATTGATCCAATGATTAATTTGATCTAATTCTTTGGCGCTA
>NZ_MOWQ01000054.1:0-7011 GCF_002095565.1 Leuconostoc sp. BM2
TAGCGCCAAAGAATTAGATCAAATTAATCATTGGATCAATGCGAGACCAATGAAAACACTCAACTGGCAATCACCACGAAAGGTTTTTCAGCAGTTTGCAGTGTTCGGTTAATTCTTGCAATCTACCATGTTAAAAAAATTCAATCTTTGTCGGAACAATCAATCACTGATTTGAAGACAATTGAAAAACTTGGTGATCTTGAACACCTAGAAGAGCTTAATGGCGAATTGAAGAAAGTATTGGAAAGTGGCGAATTGGAAAGCATTAACCCAATGTTGCCACCATACATCGTGCAAATTCGTAAAAATATCGGCTTTATGATTGGTAATTATCGTTCTACCAAAACACATGCTATCAATCGTAGTAAAGATTTGACGCAGTTGAATGAGCAATTATCGCACATCAAGCGTTAATCAATTGTAGGGGTAGTAAAGGGCTTGCTGATGCATAAAACCATTGGTGGGCTTTTTAGTACATATTAGTGACCTTTCCCGACAGGGTGGCGAGCAAGCCCTTGCGAGCCATGCCACGCCCTCGCCCTAGCGTAGCGTTAAAGGGCAGGGTGCGTGGTCGTGGTTAAGACCAAAATACCTTTTGGTCGCACGACTGGCACTTGCGCTGGCGGAAAGGTTACTTAAATTTCTAAAACCCCCTCTTACTAACAGGGGGGTTAAAGGGCAGAAGTCGCTACGACAAATACCCCCAGAAGTATCGAGAATGGCTGATATGACGGTGTTTTGAAAATAAAAAATGTTGTAAAAAAAAATCTCGAAATTTTATGGTTTGCAAAGAAAATGTTGAAGGGAGTGGCTATGACGGTCTTAGCAGAAACTAATCAATTTTATAGCGCTACTTTCTTAGGCACAACACAACATAGCTTAGCTTATACGAATACACCGCTAATTAAGGTCGGTTTGAGTTTACATGGCGAATTGCAAGCTGTTAAGACAATAAAGGTCAACGGCAATCAATTATCTAATAGTCTCAAACTAGGCGATTTTATTGAACTAGGCACAATCAAGGGAGATGATTTAAATGGTTACACTGCAATATCAATGTATACCACACAAGCAGATGATAATTATTATCGAAAACTGTTTACTGATTTAGAAAGGTTGAAAAACGTTGGTAAATATCAATTACTAAAAGTAGTAAAAAATAATGGAAAGGAAAATAACGAAATGGAAGATTTTATTAAAGCACCAAAATTGAATGGGTTACATATTAAAACAATTAGAGAATTACTAGGCTTCAATCAATTAACGTTTTCAAAAAAGATGGGCGTTTCAAACACTTTGTTGAGCCTGATTGAGAGTGATAATAAACCAATCACTGATGACTTTGTTGAAAAAATGTATACAACTTTTCCAGATTTGAAAAATGCGCTTGATTTGCAATTTGATTGGGTCACAATAACATTTTCTGATATGACTGGCGAACAGGTTATCAATGATGTGATGCGCTTAAAACCTGAGTTGTTTTTAGAGCGATCAACGACACAAAATTTCTATACACGTGAGTTTGCCTTTGCTGGCGAAAAAAATATCTATGTACAGGACTTTGAGCCAACTAAAGATGTTGATACTAACCAAGATGTTCAAAAAATAGGTGCAACCATGTATCTCACAGGGCAAGGAACACGTTTATTTGAAAAGGCATTGTTGGAACAAGGACTTACTTGGAAAAAGTTTTTTGTTCAAGCAAAACGCTTTAAAGGGACATTTTCACGATTGGATATTGCAATCAATGATAATTGGGGTTTGTTAGATATGGAAGAAATTATTGAAGCAACCCAGAAAAATAGATTTTGGAGTAAGTCAAGGTCATTTGCAATTCATGGTAATAATCAAGACGGCTGGACGGCAAACTTTGGCAAGTCGCCTTTTGTTATTCGTATTTACGATAAGCAAAAAGAACAAGAACAAAAAGGGCTAGAAACATCAATTAAAAATCGTGTGGAATTAGAATTACATGCTGATAGAGCCGAGCAAGTCATTAGTGAATGGTTTGAAAATGATAATCTTGTGGAATACTCTGCATCAATTCTATACACCTATTTGTGGTTTGTAGATGAGCCAATTGATGAAGAAGAATTGAAAGGGACGCACGTTAGAGAGCGATATATTGATACGTTAAAGCCGATGCCTGCATGGTCTTTATTGACAAGTCTAGGACAATCAATGAAGTTCGTTAGAGAGCCTAAAGAACAAAGTGTTGATAGTATTTTGAGCTGGATAATGAAATATGTTGTGCCTAGTTTAGAAGTCTTGAAAAAGACAGGACATTGGCATGAAGTGATTGAAGCAATGGATAAGGCTAATCTTTCTCCAGAGCAAGAAAAATTGATTAAAGCTAATTTGGTCAACGCAATTACAAATTCAAAAGCTAACTTAGAACATGGTAATTTGAACTTTGATAAACAGCAACGCAAGTATGTTGAAGAAACGGCAGAGTTTGAGAAAAAAGCCAATCTGCCATTCTAATAAAATTATTGACTACACGAACAGTTGTTCGTATAATAATTATAGTAAATAAACATGACTGGAGCAGTTTGAGCTATGAACCAAATTGATGCTGTAATTGGGGATATTAAAGAGATGTTTGCTAAGCAACCTAATACGATATATGAAGTGAGAGTTGTAGACCAAATCTACTCGAAAAAGGTCAATATATTTTTTGAATGGTATAAGATTGGTAAAGCTACGAGGTCGCAACAAATTGCACGATTGGATAGTTCATATACGGAACAAATACCAGAAATCATTAAGAAAATTCGTAAAGAAACAGGTTTGACGGTTCGTACAAATATATATGATTAGTCACAAATGAGTTAGTACTTGATAGGTACTGGCTTTTTTGTTTGCAATTAAAAGTGAAAGGGAAAAGTAAGATGACAACAAAAATATGGTTAAAACCAGAACAATTAGAGCTGTATATTAAGCAGTTAGAACGATTTAGAGACTTATACAGTCAACTAGACCAAACGTTAGAAAGCGATAGACAAGGCTTTCAATTCAAAGCTGGTGCGCCCAACTTCCAAACAACGTTAAGCGTATCAATGCAATTACAAGCTAAAATTAGACAAGCACAATCCCAAACATACGGAGATGTGCTTTTTTTTAACAAAGAATTGGCATCTAGGGTACAAGATTTGGTCTCAAAATCAATTGAGCTAACCTTTGCTTATCGTGATTTAGACTTGCTGATAAAAGGAACTGATCGCAATACCGAAAGTGGTTTAAACAAAATTGAAGAACAGTTGTATCAAGCTAAAAAACAATTAAGGGAAAGGGCAATGTGATGATAAACAAAGCAATTGATAATCTAAGGTATCGCATCATCAACCGTTATATTGGTTGTTTACGTGATATAGAGGTTGATAGTCATTTACGTGATCAATTAAAGTGGTCTGATAATAACAAAATTATAGGGCAGATAGCTTACAGCATTCACAATATTGCTGATTTTACAGATGAAGCCTATAGACCATTTGATGATGTAAATAATTATGAAGCCTTTATTTTAAGGGAATTGGCAGAACATGCCAAAAACTTGGAAAACAACCTATTACCAGAACTTGAACGAATGCGTTTAGATACACGCTGGTTCACTGAATATTATGAAGAACTAGCAGATGTTAATAATTTGCTTGATGATTTCAATGTTTTATAATTAGTCATCTATTATGTGAAAAGGTTTACATCTTTATATGCCTATTTAACAACTCACGCGCATAGATAAAGTATGATAATATTATCTTATTCACATAACTAATTATAGGAGTAAGAATCAAATATATGACCAAAAAAAAGCCAACAGACCAAATAAAATATCCACGTATCAATGAAAATGATAGACATTTGATTGAACACATGTGGAATGATGAAAAATATAGTCAGTCAGATATCGCTAGAAAACTTAATCGTTCACAGTCTGCTATCTCTAGAGAATTGAAACAAGGTAATATTTTTGATTTTAGTAATTTAAGTAAACGTCAATTGTATAATCTTGAAATTCATTCTCGTATTAAATACTCTGCCTTGCGTGGTCAATTTATCGCCACTCAAAGAAGTGTGAGACGTGGCAACGGTTCAAAATTGCTGACAGATGAGTTAAAAGAATTGATTGAGCATTGGGTCAATGTTGAACATTGGACGCCTGAACAAATTGCTGAAGCACATGTATCAGATATTGAAGTCTCGGCATCAACGATTAGAAATTGGGCGAGACAGGGTAAAATTTATTTAAGACCCTATTATCGCAAACGTGCCAATAATACAGATGCTGAAAAAGTTAAAATTAAAACGCAGTATCAAAAACAGCGTGAGATTGATAGACTACGTTCTAAATTAAAGTCACAGGGTATTCTAGTTCGTCATTCAATTTATGAACGACCACCAAAGATAAATACTCGTAGACAATTCGGACATTGGGAAATTGATTTAGTTTTGCCAGCAAAGGGTAAGAATGGCGAAATTAACGATAAGAGCGCTATTTTAACCCTAGTTGAACGTAAGACAAGGTTTTATGTACTGGTTAAAATTGACAGTAAACAATCATTTGATGTGATTAAAGGCTTTAGATACTTCTATAAGAATTATGGCAAATGGGTACGCACAATCACGGCTGATAATGGTATTGAGTTCATGTCATGGGACTTTTTAGAAGTCGTCCAGCAGGAATATAAGACTAAAATTTATTACGCAACACCCTCTTCGCCACAGGAAAGGGGGACAAACGAATACAAAAACCGTGAGCTACGTGTCTTCATTCCAAAGAAAACAACCTTTAGGACAATCAAGCAAAAAGATTTGGAAGTGATTGCTGATAAAATCAACCGTAAGCCAATGCGTATTGCACTGCAAGGTTCAACACCTTATGAACGTTTTAATAAGGAATACCGCAATATGGAGCGTTATAAGGAACGCTATATCAAGCAGAAAATCAAAAAATATGAACAAAAATTAGCCGAAGAAATCAATGCCTTAAAAGAAGTTAATTTAACAGATATAGATGCTGATAAAGATGTCAAAGTTGATATTGATGATATAAGTTAAGAAACGTTTAAAAGTGAAAAAAGCTGACACAAAGACTAGTGATTAGTCTTTTTTTGTGTCATAATGACGGCATATAAATTGAAATGACTATGTGAAATAGTCCTAAAAGTCATCGTTGACGGTATGTACTAATGCTGGAAATTTTCATGAAAGAAGTGTATACTTTCCGAATAGTTATGGCTTCACAGCGTTTCAAAATCATTACAAATTACAGAATGTAACAGACACTTTAACAAACCGTTACTGATAGAGAAAATCTATTGACATCTGCCTTTGATAGTCAACTTTCGATAATATATATTATGTTAACTAACAAATGTCTTGAATTTGTCAACCCCTAAAGTAACAAATAATCAAAAAAAATTGATTTTATTTTCGCTAATCCGTTGTCGCTGTTGTGATAGCGGATTTGTTTACAATCTGATTACAAAGACTGTTTTTGTGCTATTTACGGTTTTGTGTTTCTAAATTTCAGCTACCATAATTTATTTTTGATGTTTGATGTTGGTCGCATATTTAGTTTTTGCATTGTCATTTTGACTTTTTTAAGCCAATCAAGCCCTAAATTCGTGTTTATCTGGCTATTATTATACGCAAAAATGCAGCCCAAAGCTATTGACTTTGAACTGTCTTAACAATTAGCGATTTTTAGCATCTATTGATGATTAAGCTGCCATGATTCGCTTAGTAAAGACTTTTTCAGGTGTTTTGAACCTGAGCACATTTCTAGGACGCTCATTGATGTCCTGAATGGCGTTTTGAAGCTTACGTTGGGTAATCTTAGTAAAGTCATAACCAGCAGGAAATACACGCCTTAATTCACGATTCATGCGTTCGTTTGTACCTCGTTGACCTGGTGATTGTGGATCAGCGTAATATAACTTTTTGCCGTACGTATCTTCAATGCTGTAAATAAATAAACTACTGGTGAATTCTGTGCCACGATCACATGTTATACTGTCACAAACATTTTCAAACCTTGACATAAAGGTATCAATGGCTGTTTTGACATCATCTGAACTCTTACTTTTAGCTTTGACACCAACCATAAAACGTGTTTTTCGTTCCACAAATGTGATCACGAAAGATTGGGAATCTTGAGGACTCATCACCCCATCAATTTCCCAATGACCAAATGTTGAACGATTATTGATGACTTCTGGACGGTTGTGAATTGAACGCGTTTCAATCATCATCCGTTTATGTTCTGGATTAACTGGTTTGGCTCTTAGATGCCTGCGTCTTTTGCCTTTAAGCGGTAAATCATTTAATGTTGCACTCAGGTTGCGATTCAGAATCCAGTTATAGATTGTTCGTGTGCATACACCAATTCGTGGCACACCATGTGCAATTTGTTCTGGCGACCAATGTTTCTTTTTGAGATAGTAATCTATCTTTTCGCGTTTTCTAGGTGTGATTTTAGGCTGTGAACGATGCGACTTTGATTGATAATACTCAGCACGTCTTGCCGCTTGCACAGGTTCGTAGGTATGGCGCAATACTTTCTTTTTGCCATGCCAAGTCATGACACGGGCATTACGCTGCAATTCGTGTGTAATGGTAGCTCGAGGGCGGTTTAGCTTTCGAGCAATTTCTGCATTGGTTTTACCCGCGTCAATCATATTTTTGATGGTAACGCGCTCTGTAAAATTAAGGCGACCATATTTAGAGTTTGGGTTTTTCTTAGTCATGTGGCAATTATTCCTTCTCTCAATAAAACTATAAAATTGACATTCGGTCAATAGTTAAAATGTTAAGAAAAACAAAAGTGAACAACTGCTCGTATACTGAAAATCCGGACCGCTTTATTTCTAGGGCATAATCCAAGATAATCAAGTATAGGAGTTTTTTTATATTATGAAAGCTAAGCGATACTCAACAGAATTTAAGTCATCAATTGTCACCTTGTATAACGAGGGACGTTCTGCTAATTCTCTAGCCAATGAATACCAT
>NZ_MOWQ01000055.1:0-5886 GCF_002095565.1 Leuconostoc sp. BM2
CATTTTGACCAACCAGCCATTCGTTGACGATTATTAATTTAAATTCATTTGAATATTTAGACATAGAAAAACCCAATAACTTTCTGGACATTTTTTTATTTTGTCCAAGTTATTGGGTTCACTTCAGTTTTTTCATAACAGTTGTGTTTTTATTTTGCATCTTTAGGGTCAACGCCGTACAACTCAATGTGATAGCCAGAAATATTGAGACCGCTGGCCTTCCGAGCCGCGTCAAGTAATGGTTGCACGTCAAAATTATTAGCATCAATAATTTCATGCGTTTTTTGGTTGATGATGTGATAGTGTGGTTCACCATAGTAATCAAAATGGCGTTTGTCATCATGGCTATCAATAACAACAACTAGACCACTATCCACCAATTTTTCAAGTGTATTATAAACCGTGGCTAAACTAATTGTTTGCAAATCAGCGTGGATCATTTCAGCTGTCGGATGGGTTTTGTGAGACATCAGATAATCTAAAATAATTATACGCTGATACGTCGCTTTTAGTCCACGTTTTTGCAACATGTTGCGCAATTTTTGATCAGGCATCAGCATCTCCATTTAATATGACCTAATTATATCACGTCTAAAATATTCTACCAAGCGACTTGAATTGTCAGACCAAGAGCGTTACAATGTTATTATATTAGAATGATTCTAAAAAAGAGGGGGGATAAAATGTCGGAAAAGCAGAGTTTGATGCAACGTAACAATGTCATTCGTGCTGCAGTGATGGGTGCCAATGATGGCATCTTGTCAGTATCAGGAATTATATTGGGTGTTGCTGGAGCCACCAGTCATACCGGAACAATTCTTTTAGCAGGTTTTGCTGGTACGCTAGCTGGAACAGTTTCCATGGCAATGGGAGAATATGTGTCGGTTAGTTCACAACATGATGCACAAGAAAAAGTACGACGAGAACAATCATTAGCGTTGAAACAAAATTTTGACGGTGAGTTCAAATTTGTTCAAAAGAAATATGAAGATAATGGTATTTCTGAGCAGCTTGCAATGCAAGCAACGCGTGAGATGATGACTAAGGAGCCACTTGTGACCACAGTTCGTGAACGATTTGGTTTCTCATTAGATAATGAATTGAGTGCCAAAGATGCGGGGTTAGCTTCGTTAATTAGTTTTCCAGTTGGGTCTATTTTGCCGATGTTAGCAATGTATTTGTCACCTACAAGCAGTCGTGAATGGTTGACTTTTTTCGCTGTTGCTATTGCCTTAGCACTAACAGGCTATGTAGCTGCACATTTGAATGGTGCTGATAAAAAACATGCTGCTGTGCGTAATGTATTAGCGGGCATATTTACGATGGTTGTAACATTTGCCATCGGTAGTTTATTTCGATAAAAGGGGGACACAATGTCAGAGCAAAAAAATAATAAAAGTATGACAATGGATGAGCGACTAAATGCGATTCGTGCAGGTGTTCTTGGGGCAAATGATGGCATTTTAACCGTTGTTGGTGTGTTGTTTTCGGTAGCAGCCGCCACGACTAATCATTTTGCGATATTTATTGCTGGTTTAGCAGATTTATTAGCGTGTGCTTTATCGATGGCTTCAGGCGAATATGCGTCAGTTAGTTCGCAATCTGATAGTGAAAAAGTCGTCGTCGCGCGTGAAAAAAAGTTACTACATGATGATTTTGAAGGACAGCGAAGGAGCGTGGCAGATTTTTATGTTGAGCGTGGGGTATCTCAAAATACAGCGCTAGCGATTGCGGATGAACTATTAGTTAAAAAACCACTCGAAACAGTTTTGAGTGTTAAATACGATTTGACGTTAGGACATTACATGAATCCTTGGTCAGCAGCGTGGTCGTCACTATTTAGTGCTGCGATTGGTGGTGTTTTCCCATTAGCTGCCTTAATATTGGTCACAGGACGCTATCAATTTGTTGCTACAATTGGTGCAACTGTTGTGGCTGTCGCGTTAACTGGATTTTTGAGTGCCAAAATTTCTAATGGTCTTATTAAGCGTGCAGTTATCCGAAATATTATTATTGGTCTTGTAACAGTCGCCATTCACTTTGGTATTGGAGAACTGTTTTGAGATAGACTTGCTCGTGGGGCTTAATATTTGAGATAATGGGAGCATGAATAACAAAATTAAGCAAACATGGCGTGTGATTGATGCGCGTTTTAAATTATCCACTTTAGGCGAGCTTTTTTCGCGATCACAAATTAGTTATGTTGGTCCGACATTTGCTTACTATGCCTTGTTAACGGTCTTTCCAATATTGATGGGCGCAGCGATGATCGTGTCCTTTACAAGCTTTAGTACAGCAGATTTATTGACGGCCATGCGCAATATGCTACCAAAAAATATTGAAAATATTGTGATTCCAATTATGCAGTCGGTCTTGGCGTCAAAAAGTGCCTCATTACTGTCGTTTACTGTTATCTTCACCATTTGGTCAATTTCTCGCGTGATTGCTGTATTCCGTAAGTCTTTCAATGCCATTGCTGATGTTGATGAACGTTTTAATAACATGTTGACACGTTTGTTTTCATTTCTATGGTTACTTGTGATTATTGCAGCGTTCGCTTTATTGATGATTGGGAGTAACGTTCTAACGATTGCTATGCAGCACTTACCGCATACGCAATGGACCAGTTTTTTGCAACACCAAACACGTTGGTTTATCTGGTTGGGGATGTGGTTAGCGTTAACGATGATGAACTTTTTGTTACCCACTAAAGATGCGAGAGCGCCTCTGCGGTTTGTCGTGATTGGCAGTTTCATAGAATTATTGATGCTAAATGCTTTGAACAAAGGGTTTACCATCTATGCTAAGATTGCAATTGGAAAATATGACTTTTATCAATCTGTGAGTTCCATGATTGTACTGTTAATTTGGTTGAACTTGATTGCAACAATTCTAGTATTGGGATATGTAATTATAAAGTGGATAGCTGAGATAAAATGGGGGAAAGATCTTGTTTCAAGACAGTGATTTTGATATTTTTAATGATGAAACCTTAGCAGGACGAATGGCCAAAATTAAGGCTATTATTGATCCAAAATTTGTTGAATTTGCTGACATAGCTTTACCAATTTTGCAAGAAGATGGACAAGAATGGTATGCACATGTCGCAAAACATTTGCGGCGAACTACCTATGCGCCAGATAACACATGGGTGGCTTTTGCCCCCAATCGACGCGGGTATAAAATGTTGCCACACTTTGAGTTGGGTATGTGGGCTGATCATATTTATTTTTATTTGGCGATTGAAGAAAATATGAAGCCAAAACAAACTACTGACATTGTCAATAAAATGACAGCAGTGACTGACATGGTTTTATCTTTACCAGCCAGTTATCGGCTTAGCCCTGATCACATGGTTAATGAAACAGTACCTCTGTCAGACTACTCACATTTAGTTAAACGGTATCAAGAGGTTAAACATAGTGAGGTTTTGATTGGCGTTGTGATACCAAGAGGTGATCAACGCGTGGGCACTGAAAGCCTAGTGGTGGCATTAAGCGATACTCTAAGAACATTAAAACCAATTTATGAACAACTCGTTTAAAAAAGAACTTCATTGAAGTTCTTTTTTTAGCCACCAATGGCATCAAACTGATTGTTTTCTTGCAGCTGTAAAGTTTGTGCTTGGTTAATTTCAGTGTATAAGACACTCGCCATTGATGTCGGAATAAAGCCATCTGTGACACCCTGTTGTACAAAATCATATTCAAATTGAAATGCTTGAATGTATAGGCTGTTGTCAACTTGTGTTGTTTGTTGGCGGTAATCACGTTTAATGGCACTGAAGAAGCGATTCATTGTTTCGCGAGTCATGTAGATATAGTCGTTGTCACTTTGTTTATTGTCGAGGCGTTCTCTTAACAAATCATCTAATGTTTGTCTGTGGCAGTGATCACGTCCTCATTTAAGCGTAACATTTCTTTTCTTGTATTAGTCCATTTTTCAATGTTTTCGGCAAATTTGGGATCGCTAGCAAGCTTTGTTTTTCGTATACGGTCACGTTGTGCTTTGGTAATTGCACCATTAGCTAAATGCCAAGCAGATTGTCTCATAAAGCGCTTCAAAGCATGCTTCAGGTGATGACTAAAATGTCCCATTGTTTTTTGACTATTATTAAATGAGTAATTGAGTATTTTCGTGTAAGCATTGATGGTAGTTAAGCTATATGTTGCAGAGGCATAATCGCCATGCACATAAGCTATCATAAAATCCTGCGTATCAGCAATTAAATCAATAAATTCAGGTGATTGACGTTTCCTATCATCCATCATAAATAGTTTATTTTTTTGTGATTGTAATTGTGCTGATAATACTTCACGCGTGCTATGGTCAGTGACAGTATCTAAAATTTTGAGTGAGGCGTAATCCACCATTTTATCGCGAATATGGGTTAAATCACTATCGGAATAGGCTTCTACTTTTTTTGGCAGGCTAAGTGGTAGCACAATTGCACTGATTAGCATGCTGAGTAAAATGACAATAGTAGCGACTATGATGAGCTCTTCGCGATATGGGAAAGCCCGTCCACCAATTTGATAAGGTAATGAGAAAGCCATTGCTAACGTTACAGTACCATGGACGCCACTAATGGCAAAAATTTTAGCATAGAAACGATGATTTTGATCATTACGATCACCAAAGAATGACGGAAGTGTCTGACGATGACGACGTGAGCGGTTGTTACGATCATCGTCACGTAAAGCCCAAAAGTATCGCAATACAAGCATAACGACATAAATTAAAAGACTTAGCGCGGCTAGTTGCAGTGTGCCAGATATCCCAATCTTAGTCATGGCTAACCAAACAGTTGGTAAGGAAATGCCTAAAATCAAGAAGACAATATCGTTTAAAACATCAGCAATGGTGCCCCAAATAGTTCTTGAAGTCAGCTGAACACTTGTTGAGGTTAAGCGTAACCGACTTGATTCCCAGTTGTGGACCATACCAGTGGCCACGACCGCTAAAATACCAGATGTGCCTAAGTGTTCAGCTAATAAATAGACAGCAAACGGTGTTAATAAGCTGATGGGGATGATGGTCGTTTCAGGATTAGAGGCGCGTTGTTGTAAATTGACGCGCAATGCCACAATTAAAAGCCCAGAAATAGTGCCAATGACAACCCCGCCAAAAGCGACAAAAAAGAAGTGTTCCAGACCGTTAAGCACTGAAAAAGTGCCTTTTGAGAGCACGGACAAGGATAAATCTAACATGACTAAGCCTGTGGCGTCATTAAAAAGTGATTCCAATTCTAATGCTTCACCGACGCCCTCAGGCATATCAGTACCGGCAGTTAGCGATTTGACGGCAACAGCATCAGTAGGTGTCACGATGGCAGCTAAAGTAATTGCTAATGGCAGTGTCCAAGCTACTTCAACGTGATTGGTAATCATGCCAACCACTAAGGCAGTTACTACGGCCAGAACGACCGAGAGCGTCCAGATACCCCCAAATCGCTTTTTAATTTTGGAAAATGATTGTCTTTGACCGTCAATAAACATAATCGGGGCAATAATCATTAACATAAAAAATTCGGGTTCTAATTCAAAATTGTTAAAAATTGGTGTAAATGACATAGCAACACCAACAATGATTAGAATGAATGCTTCAGGTATTTTTGGAATAAAATCTTTAATAATGTTAGTGGCAATAACACCAATAAGCAGTAACGAAAGGGTATAAAGTGTTTCCATTTGAATCCTCATTAATGATTGTGGTAGATTGTAAAATTAAACCGAACACTTGAATAAAAAAGCCGCAGTGCCTTTAATGGTAATTGTCTAAAACAACCATAAAGGAACTGCGACTCATGACTAGTTTATCATCTCAAGAACGCACTGTCATTCAAACTTTACTCGAATTGAATTATTCTGTTCGTGCCATTGCGCG